>JAGLBK010000015.1:2789-21463 GCA_018260275.1 Deinococcus sp. | reverse complement strand
AACAGCGTCGCCGAGCCGTCGCTCATGATGATCTGCCTGCCGTCGTTGGTCAGGCCCCAGCCCTCGCCGCTGTACCTGTAGCGCCCGTTTTCCTGCAAGGTGTCGGCAGCTAGGGTAAAAGCCACGCCGTCTTGCCACGTCAGGTGGTAGGCGACGTTGTCCAGCACCGTGACGCCCTCGCCAAAGGCACCCTGAAGCGGCGTGGGCACCTGCTTTTGCACTTTCGCCGTCCTGAGGTCGCTGAGGCGCACCCCCGACTGGCTGCCGGGCACCTCGCCACTGCTCTCGATGTAAGTGCCGCCACCGAGGTATTGCAGGCCCTCGGTAAAAGCGTCGGTGGCGTGCGTGTAACGGGCCACAATCCGGGGGGTCAGGACGGGCGTGCGGGTCTGGAGGGCCTGGGCCTGGGGGGTCAGCAAAGCCGGGGCCGTCAGTAGGAGCAGCGTGATCAGGGCAGCAGGTAAGCGCATCGGCCCTTATCGTAAAGCAGCAGACCAGGGCAATGCACACGCCGCTGAGCGCGGTCTGGCCCCCACCGGTATAGACTGAGCCCATGAAAAAAAGCGTGCAGAGTGCCCAGTCCGCCCCGGCCATCGGCCCTTACAGCCAGGCCGTTACTTTCGGCAATCTGGTGATTACCAGCGGTCAGATTCCGCTGGATTCCAAGGGCGAACTGGTTGAAGGCGGCATTACCGAGCAGACCGAACAGGTGATCGCCAACCTCAAAGCGCTGCTGGCCGAAGCGGGCACCGATCTGGACCACGTGGTCAAGTCCACCGTGTTTCTGGCCGACATGAACGAGTTTGCCGCCATGAACGCCGTGTACGACAAGCACTTCAGCGCCCCCTATCCGGCCCGCAGCACCGTGCAGGTGGCCCGGCTGCCCCGCGACGTGCGAGTCGAAATCGAAGTGATCGCCGAGCGCGAATAAGCCTTACCTACAAAGCAGCGCCTGTCTCCTAACGGACTGACAGGCGCTGCTTACGCTCACTAGAGCATTTGACAGAAAGAAGTTGCCGTGTGGCCCTCTCACCCCTTGCTTCGCAAGGCCCTCTCTGCTTCGCAGCTCTGCGAGTCCCACAAGGGGCGAGGGTCAACAGCGCATAGCGTTCTTAGGTCAAATGTTCTGGGGTTACTTATTTCGCTTGAACGGATTCCAGCCTTTCTTGGGTTCGGGGGTTGGGGCCGCCGGTTTGGGGGCATTCAGTGGCTGACGGCTGGTCGCCGGACCATGCCGCCCGACCTGATGCAGCGGAGCCGCTTCCGGCATTGGTTCGGCGGTCAGATCATCAAGCGGTTCGCCCAGGGCAGTAAGGACCGCGCGGCGGATGGCATCGGCGCTCGGGCGTTCGGCGGGCCGCTTGGCGAGGGCCTGCTCGGCCAGCCGCGCGACAGGCCGGGGCACCTCGGGATTGAGATGATTCATGGGCGTGGCAAACCGGGTCAGGTGGGCGATCATCAATTCTTCGTAGGTGGTGCCGTTGAAAGGCCGCTGGCCGGTCAGCAGCTCGTACATCATGACGCCGAGGCTGTACACGTCGCTGGCCGCGCTGCTGCTTTCGCCGTGGTAAATCTCGGGGGCCATGTAATACGGACTGCCACTGACCTTGCCCCCCTGCGACACGAAATAGGTATTGCCCAGGTCACCCAGCGCCGCGCGACCCAGCTCATCGACATAGATGTTCTGGGTCTTGACATCCTGATGCACGGCTCCCAGCTTGTGCAGGTAGGTCAGGGCCGCAGAAGTATCGGCCAGCACCCATAAAGCGTCTTCGGGCGGCAACGCGACCTGCCCGCCGTAGGACCGCGCCAGATGCTCACTGAGCGCCCCGTTCGGGTAATACTGGAGCGCCAGAAAAGCCTGCGCTCCAAACGCCGTTCCATCGAAGGCCTGCACGATGTTGGGATGCCGGAACTGCAAACTGAGCCGGACCTCATTGCCGAAGCGCTCGGCAGCGTCGTGAACGCTGAGGGTATCGGGGTGAGGCAGCTTGACCGCAACCTGGCGGCCCTCCGGGTTAAGAGCCAAGCGCACCACCGACGTATTGCCACGTCCAAGAATGTGGAGCAGCTGGTAGCCAGGGAGGATTTGTTCAGGTTGGGTCAAGGAAGAGTCTCCGGAAATCTATTCTAGACAATATCTCTAACGGAACCCTCTCAGAAACACTGCGTGTAGAGGACCTTCAGAAAAGCGCCCGGCAACAGCCCATGCGATATGCTGAATCCATGAGCGAGCCTACCGCCCCGCACTCTGTCAACCGCTCCAGTCAGTCGCTGGCCTGGATTCTCTCGCTGCTGAGCCTGCTGCTGCTGGGCATCGTGACCGCCGCCGCGATCAGGCACAACCCGCTGTACAGCGACCACGACACCTACGGCGTCAGCACCTACCGCTTCATCGAAAACTGCAAAGAAGAGCTGCAACGTCCCAGCGAAATCAAGGTGGGGCCGCTGACCCCCGGGCAGCCCGACACCCGTAAATCACTCACCGATTACCTGAAAAGCAACCCGCAGCAGCCTTTGCCCGCCGCCGCCGACGTCTTTATTCGCCTGACCGGAACCCCCAGCACTCTGGTCGAAGGGGTTCAGCACCCCGACGCGACCAGCACGCAGTTACGCATTCCGGCCACGGTCGGCTACCGGCTGGACGGCGCGGAGCATCTGATGGGACAGGCCCCCGTCACCTGCAACTACAACCCCCAGACCCACCGGGCCGAAATTCTGTTGCAGTAACACATTTTGGCCGGGCGACGCCCCGCACTGTTCCGCCTGACTGGAACATGCGGGGCGTTTTGCTGTCTCCGGGATGTTGAAGGCCACCGAGCCTAGACTCTCGCTAGGCCTAACGACTACGCCGCCGAACGCTCTCGCTAGGGCCAGGGCTAAAATAAGCCTATGCAAGAGCGAATCGTGATTGACCCTGAAATCTGCAACGGGCGGCCCACCATTCGCGGCACTCGGATTACGGCCCAGACCGTGCTGGAGTTCCTGGCGGCGGGCGATACCCCACAGGACATTCTGGACGAGTACCCCACCCTGACCCACGAGGACATCCTGGCCTGCATCAGCTACAGCGCCCGCATTCTGTCGCACCGTTTCAGCACGCTGGAACGCAGCGCCTGATGCCCGAAATCCGGGGCTTTTTGCTGGATGAAAACCTCTCCCCCAAGCTCAAAGCTGGCTTTGGCCCTGATGTCACCGTTCTTCATGCCCGTGAACTGGGTGATAAACCCGCCGATTCCACGCTCTGGACGTATGCGAAAGCTGAGGGGCTGGTCATCGTGACCGAAGACGCCGATTTTCTGGATTATGTCCTGCTGGAAGACGGCCCGCCGCCGTGGGTCGTGCAACTGCGCTGCGGCAACCTGCGGGCGCGGCCACTTCGTGAATTTCTGGAAGCTCAATGGCCCCGTGTACTGGCACTACTACCCGAATACCAACTGTTGCAGGTGCATGTAGACCGGATTGAGGGACTTGGCTAGGGAGTCAGGCCACCACCGGAATTCTGCTACATGAAAACGTCTCTACCCGCCTCAAAACTTCGTTTGACCTCCCCGTCACTCATGGCAGGGACTGGAAAACGGGCTGACGACACGAAAAACGATATTTCCGCTCCCAGCCGCGCCGCCTTAGCCGAAGTTCTAAACGAGCTAGAGCCACCAACCCCTAAAGCCGCGCCCTGGCTGAAGCTCAAGCTAAAGCACTCAGCCCTTTCGTACCTGTATTGCGTCAATCGCTTTTTGCGCTGCACCAGAAACCGGGAAAGTTTCGTAATCCACTCCCTTGTCATGGTCTACAGCAAATTGAAGGGCAGGCAAAATGGTTTCATCACCGATTTTTTCAAGGGCTTCGGCAGCAGCAAACCGAACGTCGGCATCGTTATCCCGCAAGAGTGCGTCGCAAAGTAGTCGTAGAGCTTTAGAACCTCGAGTGCTAGGGGACAACGTAAAGCAGACAGAAGCTCTTACCTTGTAAATTATCGTCCGACACAGTGTTTTTTGGAATTATCTCAATTGGTTTTACACTCGAAATAGTGAGCGTATTCTGCTATTAGAAAATTTTAACAGCAAAATACGCTAAAGGGAAAATCCAGCTAAAATTGCAAACGGGAATTTGCCGTCCAAGACGAGAATTGATTGTTCGCAACCCCTAGCACTCGAGGTTTAGAGCTGCTACAAGAGTCAAGATTGCCCAAAGCCCGGCAGCCTGCCCAACGCCAGCCCGCATCACTGTGCTGCAAGACTTCTTCCAAGAAGTGGACGGGTTCTCTGTTAGGCATTTGAATAAACGCGTCAAATGCCTGATTGGTAAGAGCAGCATCATCCTGCTGCTGGAGCAATTGCTTGAGAAATTCGTAAGTTTCTTGGTCGTCAAAGGTATTGATAAAGGCAAAGAGGTCAAGTCGCATTTCCTCTGCCTGTGCAACAGCGAAGGCTTTTTCATTAGCCAATTGTGCCGAACACTTACGCATAAAGTCGACTATCTGTTTCCTGGCGGCATCATCGAGACTTCGCATTTTCCCCACACCTTACCAACTTACTCAACCCCCGCCCCACGTCCCAAAGCCGCGCTCTGGCTGAGGCTGGGGCTAGAAAAGGAGGTGACGATTGGCTTGTCGTATTTGGTCAATCATAATTTTCCTCTCAGGTCGCATATTTCTCTCAATATGGGAAAGGCTCTCTTCTGCAAAGAATTCTAAAATTTTGAGAATATCTGTATCAATTATGGTCGCGTTATTTGCTAATATGGTGCCACCATAGGGGTTTATCTTCTGCCCCTTCTCGTGAATTTCTCCAGCATTATCATATATCCAGTAAAATATCATGCCAGGCACAACAAAATATACCATTCGAGTAGAATAGAAGAATGGCATGCCAAAATCTACGGCCCGGGTCATATATTGATGCTTATTACCAATGAGATATCTCTCGCGAATGATTAGTCCTGATTTGAGAATATGATAGAGCTTAGTGGTCTCCAAGTCCTTCAGGAACGCGACTCTTATTTCAAGGGGTATGTCTCCCGAAAGAATACTCAGGAGTACATCAAGAGTACTCTTAGGTATAAGGCTGCAATCATCGTACTCACCTTTAAACTCCTTCTCAAAATAAACTATTTTCATCAAAGTAAATAGGGTGAAGTTGTATAACCAATCTCCGCTGTATTCCAAATGTCTAAGGCCAATTTGATATGGTCTAAAGAAGTTTTGCATGAACGCATTTTCATATTTGGAAAACTTACCGTCGCAGTTTTTACACAGCATTCTCACCTTCACAATGTCCTGCTCTCTCTTACTGGGGTTGAGACCGCTAGAGAGATACCCGCTGATTGAAGTAGCCTTTATCCATGCGCCAATGGTGCGAGGAATAATATGGCTTCTATTGATGACGTGGTAAGTCAGTGTCAGTCGGAATCTGAATCGTGAGAGGGGAAATACTTTCGGCAGCAGCGAAAACTCGATCCCCCTGGTCATTCATTAAGCCAGAAAGCGACATCAACTAACCGCGTTATCAATAATAGGCGGTTCCACGCCGCACATAAGACACATAGGTGCTGATAATTCATCCCAACGTGGCATGTAAAAATTTTAGCACTAGAGCATTTATCGGAATACAGCAAAATGGCCTATCCAGCCCCGCCACCTGCCATACTGTCTCTCTGGAATGCCTAAGCGAACTGATATCCAGACCATCCTGATTCTCGGCAGTGGCCCTATTCAAATTGGGCAGGCAGCCGAGTTCGACTATAGCGGCACTCAGGCGCTCAAGGCGCTGAAAAATGAGGGCTACCGCGTGGTGCTGGTCAACAGCAACCCCGCGACCATCATGACCGACCCAGAACTGGCCGACGCGACCTACTTGGAGCCGCTGACCCCCGAATTCGTGGAGAAAATCATTGCCAAAGAGCGCCCCGACGCCATTTTGCCCACCCTGGGCGGCCAGACGGCGCTAAACCTGGCGATGGAGCTGCACGAGCGCGGCACGCTGGAAAAGTACGGCGTGGAACTGATCGGCGCGGGTGTGGAGGCCATCAAGAAGGGCGAAGACCGCGAACTGTTTCAGGCCGCCATGAAAAAAATCGGCGTGGAAACGGCGCGGGGCCAGATGGTTCACAGCATGGAAGAGGCCATCGAGTACCAGAAGGAAATCGGCCTGCCCATCGTCATTCGGCCCTCTTTTACGCTGGGGGGCACAGGCGGCGGCATTGCCCACACCTACGAAGAATTCCTGGAAATCACCGAGGGCGGCCTGCGCGACAGCCCTGTTACATCGGTGCTGCTGGAAGAAAGCATCCTGGGCTGGAAAGAATATGAGCTGGAAGTGATGCGCGACACCGCCGACACGGTCATTATCATCACCAGCATCGAAAACTTTGACCCGATGGGTGTGCATACGGGCGACTCCATCACCGTGGCCCCCGCGCAGACCCTCAGCGACGTGGAATACCAGCGCCTGCGCGACCAGAGCCTTGCCATCATCCGCGAGATTGGCGTGGCGACGGGCGGCAGCAACATTCAGTTTGCGGTGAACCCCGATAACGGGCGCGTGATTGTCATCGAGATGAACCCCCGCGTAAGCCGCTCCTCGGCGCTGGCGAGCAAGGCGACGGGCTTTCCCATTGCCAAAATCGCCGCGCTGCTGGCGGTGGGCTACCACCTGGACGAATTGCCCAACGACATTACCCGCGTCACGCCCGCCAGCTTTGAACCCAGCATTGATTACGTGGTGACGAAGATTCCGCGTTTTGCCTTCGAGAAATTCCCCGGCACGCCGGATCACCTGGGCACGCAGATGCGCTCGGTAGGCGAGGTGATGGCGATTGGGCGCACCTTCAAGGAATCCTTGCAAAAGGCGCTGCGCTCGACCGAAAGCGACATTCGCGGCGTGTACGCCGAGATGGACGTGGCGGGCCTGGAGGCGCTGCTGTACCCCAACCCGCGCCGCATTGAAGCCGTGATTGAGCTGCTGCGCCGGGGCGAAAGCGTAGACAGCCTCTTCGACGCCACCAAGATTGACCGCTGGTTCCTGTCGCAACTCAAAGAAATTGTGGATGCCGAAAAGGAAATCCTGGAACTTGGCCCCATTCATGAGTGGAAATACGAAATCTGGCGTGAAATTAAGCGCCTGGGCTTTAGTGATGCCCGCATTGGCGAAATTGTCGGCCAGCTCGCGTCGTCCGCTTCCGAGTCCGCCTCTGGAACACCACCAGAGTTAGCCTCTCCAGCTACCGACGCTCCCACAGGGGGCACTCGCTCCGCTCGGGATGGAAAAGCACCATCCACCCCGATGACCGAGTTGGAAGTCCGCGCCCTCCGCAAGAAAGCCAAAGCCACGCCCGTTTACAAGACGGTAGACACCTGCGCCGCCGAGTTCGAGGCGCACACGCCCTACCACTACTCCACCTACGAGTGGGAAGACGAGGTAGTCCCCACCGACAAGCCCAAAGTGGTTATTCTGGGCAGCGGCCCCAACCGGATTGGGCAGGGCGTGGAGTTTGACTACGCCACCGTTCACGCGGTCTGGGCGCTGCAAGAACTGGGGTACGAGACGATTATGGTCAACTCTAACCCCGAAACGGTCAGCACCGACTACGACACCGCCGACCGGCTGTACTTTGAGCCGCTGACCTTTGAAGACGTGATGAACATCGTGGAGCACGAGAAGCCCGTGGGCGTGATTGTGCAACTCGGCGGGCAGACCCCGCTGAAGCTGGCCCGCAAACTGGCGGACGCGGGTGCGCCGATTATTGGCACGTCCCCCGAAACCATCCACGAGGCCGAAGACCGCGCCTCCTTTAACGCCCTGTGCGAGCGCCTCGGCCTGCCCCAGCCACGCGGCAAGGTGGCGGAAACTCCCGCGCAGGCGCTGGCCCTCGCCGCCGAACTGGGCTTTCCGCTGATGGCGCGGCCCTCCTATGTGCTGGGCGGGCGGGCCATGCGAACGGTACGCAGCGAAGCCGAACTCAAGACCTATCTGGACGAGGTCTACGCCGCCGTGGAAGGCCAGCCAAGCATCCTGCTTGACCAGTTTCTGGAAGGCGCAGTGGAGTTGGATGTGGACACCCTCTGCGACGGGCAAAAGGCTGTGGTGGCAGGCATTATGGAACACGTTGAAGCAGCGGGCGTTCACTCGGGCGATAGCGCGTGCGTGCTGCCTCCGGTGAACCTCTCGCTCGAACTGCTGGCCCGCGTGAAGGCCGACACTGAACGCCTCGCGCTGGAACTGGGCGTGCGCGGCCTGATGAACGTGCAGTGGGCGGTCAAGGACGGCGTGGCCTACATTCTGGAAGCCAACCCCCGCGCCTCGCGCACCGTGCCGTTTGTGAGCAAGGCCGTGAACCACCCCCTTGCCAAGAGTGCCGCCCGCATTGCCGCTGGGCAAACATTGGACGACATCGGCCTGCATGAAACGCCCGTGCCCGCCATGTACTCGGTGAAGGAAGTTCATCTGCCGTTCCTGAAATTCAAGGACGTGCTGCCCGTGCTGGGGCCAGAGATGAAGTCCACCGGCGAAAGCATGGGCATAGACGCCGACCCGTATCTGGCATTTTACCGCGCTCAGCTTGGGGCCAAGAACTACCTGCCCCTGAGCGGCACCGCCCTGCTGCTGGGTGACGGCTTAGGCGGGGTGACCGCCACGCTGGAAGGCGCGGGCCTGCGCGTGATTCGGGCGCAGGAAGGCGAGCAATTACCCGACCTCTTGATAGACGTGACAGGTTCGCCGCTGCTGCGGACGGCCCTAGAGCGCGGCGTGCCGATGGTCAGCACCCGCGAAGGGGCCGAGTGGACAGCGCGGGCGATAGCGGGGGCGCAAGGGGCCGAGTTGGGGGTCAAGGGGTTGCAGGAGTGGGTGGGGAGATAACCTAATGACGAATATTGCTAACCAACGTGGCTATGTAGTTACTACTACTGATGAAGCCAAAACCATCGCAATAAAGTATCTTACTGAATTTGAGCTGGATAAAGTTATTCAATTTGGCTTGCCCGAGATTGATGACCGGTACCATATATGGAGAATTCCATTGTTGGCGTATAGTGAAAGTAAAAACTATATAGGTGAAATTGTCATAGATGCCGAAACTAGCGAAATAGATTTTTCACGCTCTACTAAAATTGAATTAATAGAAAAAAGACTATTAAGACGCCCAGACGATTATGTAGATAAACGCGAAAAAAAGCGGAAGTATAGAATTTCTAGCCTGAGAAATACAGTAGGGTTGGGCAACGCAGTTGAATTGATGCAAGATATGCCGTCAGAATCTGTTGACCTTATATTTACTTCTCCGCCTTATTTTAATGCTAGACCACAATATAGTGAGTACGATGAATACGAAGAATATCTCAATTTTATGAGAAAAATAATTAAAGAAGGTAGTAGAGTCTTGCATGAAGGAAGAATGTTTGCTATCAACATTTCACCAGTCTTGCTGCGAAGAACGTCGAGAAACGAATCCTCTAAACGTATAGCTGTTCCGTTTGACTTACATAGAATATTCATTGAGGAAGGATTTGAGTTTATTGATGATATTATATGGGTTAAACCAGAAGGTGCAGGTTGGGCAACGGGACGTGGTAGACGTTTCGCGGCGGACAGAAATGCATTACAATATAAGGCCGTCCCCGTAACTGAGTATATTCTGGTGTATCGTAAAAAAAGCGATTTACTAATTGATTGGTTTATTAAAAACCATCCTAGCCCTCAGTCAGTACAGGATTCTAAAATTGCTGATGGGTATGAAAAAACAAATATCTGGCGAATCAACCCCCAAACCCGTTCAAAACATCCCGCTGCATTTCCTGCTGAATTAGCAAATAAAATCATAAGTTATTACTCTTTCAAAGGTGATGTCGTCCTAGACCCTTTCGGTGGTTCTGGAACCACAGCGATTTCTGCTGCAAATCTCGGAAGAAGGTTTGTGTTATTTGAGATTAATGACGAATACATGAATATAATAAAACAATCATTCCTTTCAATGACAGGAATGCAGCTAAATATTAACTGGGTAAACACACAATCTCCGCAGGAAAATACGCTTTTCAACGAAATGAGGGAAAAAGATGACCAAGAAAAGGAAAACTAAATCCTATCCGCTAGATACTGTTTTTTCCGAAAAAGGCAAGCAGCTTATTGGAGGAACAGGTAAGGAGTTCATAAAAGGTCTTGGGGAAGAAGCTGCCAAAAAAGTAGTTAAAAATGTTCTTTTGGGAAATAATCTACGAGCAAGCACAGAATATCTAACTCGGCGTCGTCTATCCATGACTTCGGCTGCTGTTATAGATATGTTTATTGAAGGCCTGAATCAGGATAAGGCTTTTATTGGTAAATTAAACGCATTGGCACTTGAGCAAATTGAGAATGCTGGACAATCAGATAAGGAGAGACTATGGCCTGCTCAGTGGGCTATAGGACTTACGGGGAAATCTTTTCAGAATGTTTTACGTTCTAAGAGTGTGGCTTTTGGTTCTTACACTTCTGAATTTGATAAAGCGATTAATGAATCTTCGGACAAGGCCAAAAGGGACTTTGGCGATTTGAAGATTAAAGCAAAAAGGAATAAGATAGGCTCTGACGTAACGGAGGAGGTGGAATTTGACTGGGAAGCGATGCTGCGACTTACTACTGCAATAGGCTCACAAACCTTAGCCATTAGAGGTTCTGATAAATCTTTATATGGTAAACTATTTGAGAAATTAATTCTTGGAAGTGCGTTAACTATTCTGGGTTTTACCAAAGCTAACAAAAAAGATAGTAAGGGAAAGAGTAAAGTTTTTTGGCTGTCGGATGGCTCAGCAGAACGTGAAGCAGATGCAACTGCAATAATAGATTTAGGCCGAATAGCCCGTTTTGATATAGGTTTTATTGGAAGTGGAAATTCTGAGATTTCAAAAGATAAACTCTCAAGATTTCAAAGAGAGATTGAGACAAGTGAAGGGGTAGCGGCATCTACAACATTCGTCATAGTTGACAGGCTGCCAGCTACTTCAAAAACTATTAAAGCAGCGACATCTGCCAATGCAATAATAGTACAAATGAGCATGTCTTACTGGCTTAAAGAACTTGCTCAGAAAATGAAAGAAGTATATGAAGTAGAGAGCGAAATACTCACTATAAGCGAGTCTGAATTAGAGGAGTATATAGATAACAAACTACAAGAGATAGATGTTTCCCAATTTGCTGTTGATATAGATATTGATGAAGATACAGATATAGCCGATTCAGCTTTAATTGAACCAGAACTTTAAGCCTAAGCCCAAGCCTCTGCTTTGGCGGCCTCAGCGGGGGCGGGGGTGCGCCGTTGGCGCGATGATGGAGGATGGGTTCGGCCTGCGGCCTGATGGATGATGGGGGGGAGTGGCGGGGGCTGCTCCCTTTTCGCTGCCGCTGTGCGAAAATAACCCTATGACGCTTCAGCGCACGCTGACCATCCAGACCCGTGAGGAAGCGGCGCAGGCCGACAGACGGGCGAACTGGGCCAAGACGCCTCAGGAGCGACTGGCCGAGGTGGAATTTTTGCGCCAGCAGAAGTATCCCGGTGGAATTGCCCCAAGACTTCAGAGAGTTACTGAATTTATTGAACGAAAGAATTCCGGTGAGCGTAGCGAACCCGAGCAAAGCGAGTAGGAAGTCGCCCGGCACGGCGTTGAGTATGTGCTGGTGGGTGGGTACGCGGTAGGTGCTCACGGTTTCCCACGGTACACGGGTGACCTGGATATTTTTTATGGCCTGGGGCCGGAAAACACAGGGCGGCTGGCCGCAGCATTGGGCGAATTCGGGTTGCCTATCCCGGCGGCAGAAATTGACCGTGAAAATGTCATGTTCCGCATGGGCGTCAAACCCGTGATGGTGGAATTCATGAGCGAGATTTCGGGGGTGGCATTCGCTCAGGTGTGGGCCAACCGCGTGACCTGGGAATTGGATGGTCTCAGCGTCCCCATGATTTCGCTGGCAGATTTACGGGCGAACAAGCGGGCCAGCGGGCGGCATAAGGATTTGGCCGATTTGGAGGAATTGCCGGAGCCATAACATTACGGTTCTACACATCCCGTTGTGTAAACTTTTCATATGGCAACGAACCTTCAAATTGACCCCGAATTGCTGGAGCAGGCGCTGAAGGTGGGCGGTCACCGCACCAAACGCGAGACGGTGAACGAGGCACTGGCCGAGTACATCCGATACCGTGAACAGCTTAAAATCCTTGACCTATTCGGCACGCTTGATATGGACAGCGAAGAGGAAATGCGTGCCCAGCGCAAACGCTCGTGAAAGTGATTGTCGATAGCGATGTCTGGTCTGAGGCGCTGCGTAAAAAAGGCGGAGAACCTTCGCCAGAACGAAATTTCCTGGGTGAACTCATTACCGAAAAGCGGGTGCAGCTTCTTGGTTGTATTCGGCAGGAAGCACTTCAAGGCTTACGGGACGAGGCACAGTTTGAACGCTTACGAGCCGCTTTGCAGGCATTTCCTGAACGCCAGCCATCTCAGAACGAATACGAAATGGCAGCCAGCTTTTACAACCTCTGCCGCAGCAAAGGCATTCAGGGCAGCAGCACCGACTTTCTGATTTGCGCCTGTAGCGCGGTATGGGGCCTGCCCATTCTGACCAAAGACAGGGATTTTGGCCTGTACGCGCAGCACTTTCCGCTGAAACTGGTCAAGGTCTGAGTCCATAGTGGGGGCGGCCTATTTCCGCTCCCTTTCCCCTGCCAGCTGCCTCAAGTTCAGCTCAGGGCTACGGGCATCCGGGCACAGGCAGCGGGCGCTAGCGTGGGGACATGACTGACAAGGCTCTGACCTCCAGCCCTGCCGCGCTCGGCGGCGTGCAGTACCTGCGGCCCGATGTGGTGCGGGTGCGCCTGCCCATGGTCAACATCTTCTTTCTGGGTGCCCCCGGCAGCGACTGGGTGCTGGTGGACGCGGGGCTGCCCGGCACGGCGGGAATGATTCGGCGGGCGGCGCAGCAAGTGTACGGCAACCGCCCACCCCGCGCGGTGGTGCTGACGCACGGGCATTTTGACCATGTGGGGGCGCTGCACGCGCTGCTGCGCGAGTGGGACGTGCCGGTGTATGCCCACCGCTCCGAGCTGCCGCACCTGACCGGCCAGGTGGCCTACCCCTTCCCCGACCCGACGGTGGGCGGCGCGATGAGCCTGACCTCGCCGCTGTTTTTGCCGGGGCCATTTGACTTTAGCTCACGGGTCAGGCCGCTACTGGAGGGGAACGAGGTGCCCGAGTGCCCCGGCTGGCGCTGGGTGCATACGCCCGGCCACACCGAGGGGCATGTGTCGCTGTGGCGCGGGGCCGACCAGTTGCTGATTGCGGGGGACGCGGTGGTGACCACGCCGCAGGAAACGGTGCCGGGAGCGCTGGCGTCTGCGCCTACCGTGCTGCGCCGCCCACCCGCCTACTACACGCCCAACTGGGACGTGGCCCGCGACTCGGTACGCACCCTCGCAGCGCTGCGGCCCCGGCTGGTGGCGACTGGACACGGCCACCCGCTGGAAGGCGAGGCGCTGGCGGCGACCTTCGACCAGCTGGCCCAGAATTTCGACCATGACCCCAACGGGCGGCCCGGACGCGGCTGGTATCTGTCGCACCCGGTGCCGCAGGACATGCCGCGCCCCGGACGCCCCGACCCCATGCGCGGCTACGTGCTGGGCGCGGTGGGAGCGGCAGGTCTGCTGTGGCTGCTGACGCGGCGGCGTTGACCGGAAGCGGCAAGCGTGGGATGGCCGTATCTGGGCGCGGCTGCGGTGAGGTCGGAGGTACTCCGGCGGCTGGCAGGCTTTCATCCGCTCCGCAACCCTGACCCGGTAACCCCGTCGGTCTGGCCGAACGCCCCGAAAAGTGACTAGCAGCCTTGTTGATTTATCTTTTAAACTGGTTTATAATATAACCATGACTACGCTTTCTTCTCCCAGCACTGACAAAATCCGGGTGGACATCTGGTCGGATATCGCCTGCCCCTGGTGCTACATCGGCAAGCGGCGCTTCGAGTCGGCGCTGGCCCAGTTTCCGCAGCGCGAACAGGTGGAGGTCGTGTGGCACAGCTTCGAGCTTGACCCGGCTGCCGCGCCGCTCAATCCAATCTCCATGCGCGACGGCCTCGCCATGAAGTACCGCCGCACGCCCACCGAGGCGCAGGGGATGCTCGACAGCATGACCCGGACGGCTGCCGATGAGGGGCTGGACTACCACTTTGGCGACGTGAAGCTGGCAAATACCTTTCTGGCGCACCAGCTGATTCATTTTGCAGCGGCGCAGGGCCAGCAGGACGCCATGAAGGAGCGGCTGCTGCGGGCGTACATGACCGAGGGCCAGAACGTGAACGACCTCGGTACGCTGGAGCGCCTCGCCGCCGAGGTCGGGCTGGACGCCGGGGCTGCCCGCGCCGCGCTGGAAGCCGGAACCTACGCTCAGGCCGTGCGCTACGACGAGACGCAGGCGCAGCAAATGGGCATCAATGGCGTGCCGTTCTTCGTGCTGGGCGGCAAATACGGCGTGAACGGTGCCCAGGCCCCCGAAACGCTTCTGGGTGCGCTGCAACAGGTCTGGGCCGAGCAGCACCCCGCCCCGCTGACCCTGCTGGGCAACGCCGCCCCCGCCGACGGCTGCGAGGACGGCCAGTGCGCGGTGCCGCAGCAGAAATAACCATCAACCCCTGAAGGCTGCTCCGGTCACCCGCCGAGCAGCTTTTCCAGTTCCAGCCCGTTGCCCACCGCTGCCCCCGCCGCCGTGTTGTCGAAGATGACCCAACGTTCGGCGTCAGCTGGTGCGGCGCTGAGGCTGTCAGCCAGTGCCCGGAGCGCCTCCGGTTCGTAGCTGCTGTAATACATGCGCGGCGAGCCGTGCCAGCGGTAGTAGACCGTTCCAGCAAAGCCCCCCGGCACCGCCGCTTCGGGCACCTTCGCGGGGTCGGCGGCCACCCGGCCCACCCGGTAGGTTTGCAGCAGGCGCTCCCCTTCCGGCGTGAACCAGCTGGCGTGGCGCGGTTCGCAGACCACCGCCGCCGGGGTCAGGCCGCGCAGGTCGGCAAAAAAACTCCCGGCGAGGTCGGCGTCGAATTTGAGGCTGGGGGGCAACTGCACCAGCAGGCAGCCGAGCTTGTCGCCCAGACCAGCCGTCTCGTCCACGAAGGCCGCCAGCAGGTCGTGGGCGTCACGCAGTTTGGCCGTGTGAGTGACTGTTTTGGGAGCCTTGACGCTGAAGCGGAAGCCTGCTGGGGTGCTGGCGGCCCACTTTTCGTAGGTGCTACGGCGGTGCGGCTTGTAGAAAGAAGAATTGATTTCGACGGCCCCGAATACCTGGGCGTAGCGTTCCAGCACCGTACCAGTCGGCCCCGTCCCTTCGCCCGCGAATTCGGCCCGGCCACTGGCGACGCTCCAGCCCGCGCAACCGATGTGAATGCGGCCCGTGCTCATACGCCCCACCACTTCAGCGCCTCCTGTTGCACCTGCGGCGGAACGGTGTGGCCGCCCTCGAATTCGGTGTAGTGCAGGTCGTATCCCGCCTGCGTGAGCTGCTGCCTAATCACCCGCCCGCAACGGTCAATCGGCAGTACCCGGTCAGCGGTGCCGTGTGACACAAAGATTTTTGGTTGACCGACTTGCCCGGCAGGAGCCAGAAAGCCCGGCGAGAAGGCCAGCAGATGGCTGAACAGGTCGCCGTTGCTCAGCCCCAGCGACAGCGCGTAGCTGGCCCCGTCCGAAAAGCCGTCGAGGGCGAGGTGCGCGGGGTCGATGCTGTAGCGGCTGAACACCAGTTGCAGGGCGCGGTCAATAAATTCCACGTCTGGGCCATACCCGCCTCGAATCACATCCCAGGTGCCGCCGCGTGAGTCGCAAGCCAGCAGAATCAAGCCGCGCTGCTCGGCAGCCTCAACAAAGGGCTTGATGCTGTGACTGGCCTGACTGCCCGCACCGTGGCAGGCGACCAGGAGTGGGCGCGGGCCTTCCAGCGGGTGAGTTTCGGGCACATAAATCAGGCCGTCGCGCCCGGTTCCTAAACCCAGTGGCAGCAGGCCGCGCCCGGCAGGCACAGGCAAATCCTGGCGGGGGCGGGCACTCAGGCGGGCGGGGTCAGCAGGCATGGCCCATTGTGGGCGTCTGGGGCGCACTCCGAATGTGATTTGCGACATTCGGACCACAGGTCAGAACGCCCGCGCACCGGAGCGGGAAAAGGCCGCTGCCGGGCGCGGGACTCCAGGCGTCTATATTTATGGCCCTCCCCGTTCGGGGGTATAGTCCTGTCACCGTTACACTACTGGCCTGAACATCGTGGCAACCGGGTTTTCGGCCCGCGCCTCCGGGCGGCTGCCGTGTTTCCAGACCTCAAGGAGACCGCATGAAAAGACCCTCACTGGCCGTACAAATTCTGATTGGCCTGATTCTAGGCGTCCTGGTGGGTGCCCTGTTTTACGGCAATCCGGGCGTTGTAGGCGTCCTGCAACCCTTCGGCGACATCTTCATTCGCCTGATCAAAATGATCGTGGTGCCTATTGTCCTTAGCACGCTGATCGTGGGCGTGGCGGGCGTGGGCGACCACAAGAAACTGGGCAAGCTGGGCGGCGCGACCCTGATTTATTTCGAGGTCGTCACGACGGGCGCGATTCTGTTCGGGCTGCTGCTGGCCAACCTGTTTAAGCCCGGCGCGGGCGTGGACATGTCGGCGCTAACCAAGTCCGACATCACCAAGTACACCGAGGGGGCGCACGCAGCGACCAGCCACAGCTTTGCCGACACCTTCGTGAACATCGTACCGACCAACGTGGTAGACGCCTTTGCACGCGGCGACATGCTGGCGATCATCTTTTTTGCCGTGTTCTTTGGTCTGGGCCTTGGCGCACTGGGCGAACGCGGCAAGCCTCTGCTGAAGCTCTTCCAGATCATTGCCGACACCATGTTCTGGGTCACCAACCAGATCATGAAACTGGCCCCCATCGGCGTGTTCGCGCTGATTGCCGTCACGGTCAGCAAATTCGGCATCCAGAGCCTTATCCCGCTCGCCAAGCTGGTGCTGGTGGTGTACGGGGCCATGCTCGCCTTCGTCTTCGTCATTCTGGGAACCATCGCCAGATTTGCCAGGACCAGCATCTTTACCCTCATTCAGGTACTGCGTGACGAGCTGACGCTGGCCTACTCGACCGCCAGCAGCGAATCGGTCATGCCGCGCATCATGCAGAAGATGGAGGCGTTCGGCTGCCCGCGCTACGTGACCAGCTTCGTGATTCCCACCGGGTACTCGTTCAATCTCGACGGCAGCACGCTGTACCAGAGCATCGCCGCGATTTTCCTCGCGCAGCTCTACGGCATCCACATGCCCATCGAAAAGCAGCTGATGCTGACCCTTACGCTAATGCTGACCAGCAAGGGCATCGCGGGCGTGCCGGGCGTCAGTTTCGTGGTGCTGCTCGCCACGCTGGGCACGGTGGGGATTCCCGTCGAGGGCCTGGCTTTCATCGCGGGCATCGACCGCATTCTGGACATGGCCCGCACGGCTGTAAACGTGACCGGCAACAGCCTAGCCGCCATCGTCATGAGCCGCATGGAAGGCGACTTCGACGACGCCAAGTCGCGCCAGTACGTCGCCGACATGAAAGCCGGAACCCTGCCGCCGCTGGCGACGGTGGCCGATCACTGATCTGCAAGTCAAAGAAACGATTCAGGAAAGCGGCTCCGGGAATACCACCTGGGCCGCTTTTTTCATGGCCCGTACATCTCAGCGCCCCCACAGGTCATCAGCTGCACAGGTCATCGGTCCGCACAGCCACCTGCCTAACCTGTCCGCCGCCGTGAGGGCCGCTGGACGCGCACACTTGAAGGTATGCCCGAGCTTTTGCCCCGCACGCAGCTATCGCAGGAAAGTGTTTTTGCCCGGATGAGCCGCCTGGCCGCGCAGTACAGCGCCGTTAATCTGGGCCAGGGCTTTCCCTCCGACGCGCCGCCCGCCTTCTTACAGGACGCCGCCCGCCACGCCATAGGCAGGTTCGACCAGTACAGCCCACCCGCCGGACTGCCTGCACTCCGTACCGCGCTGGGCACCGACCTGGGCGTCAACGGTCAAGACATCGTGGTGACCACCGGCGCGACCGAGGCACTCAACGTGCTGGCGCTGTCGCTGTATGGCCCCGGCGACGAAGTGCTGATGCTGGAACCCGTGTTCGACGTCTACATTCCCCAGGCGCGGCTGGCAGGCGCACATCCCGTGACGGTGCCGATGCGCTTGGACGCCTCGGGCTGGGCCTTCGACTTCGAGGCGCTCGAACGGGCGGTGACCCCGCGGACGCGGGCACTGCTCATCAACACGCCGTTCAATCCGACCGGTACGGTCTTTTCGCGTGAAGAACTGTCGCGGGTCGTGGCCCTGGCCCGGCAGCACGACTTCTGGCTCATCAGCGACGAGGTCTATGACGAGCTGTACTACGGCGAAAAACCGACCTCGCTGCGCACGCTGGCCCCCGAGCGCACCTTCACGGTAGGCAGCGCGGGCAAACGCCTGGAGGCCACCGGCTGGCGCGTGGGCTGGATCGCCTGCCCGCCGGGGTTGTCGGGCAACATCGCCGGAATCCGGCAGCAGGGGTCGTTCTGTTCGCCGGTGCCCATGCAGGCCGCAGTCGCGGCGGCCCTACCAATTGCCCGCGCCGAGGGCTTTTACGAGGGTCTACGCCAGGAATACGGCGAAC
>JAGLBK010000015.1:0-2771 GCA_018260275.1 Deinococcus sp. | reverse complement strand
AGCTGCTGACCGGCGGCCTGCGGGAACTGGGGGCCACCGTGCAGGAGCCGCGCGGCACCTACTTTTTGACCGCGCAGCACCCCGACTGGGAAGCCGAGAGGCTGGTCGAAACATGCGGTGTGGCGGTCATTCCCGGCAGCGCCTTTTACGCCGCGCACCCCGTTCCGGCGGGCCTGCTGCGCTTCGCCTTCTGCAAGTCGCGGGAGCAGATCGGGCAGGCCCTCGAACAACTGCGCCAGCGCCCATAGGTCACACGCCTGAGCAACAAGACCTGGGCCATACAGGAAAAAGGGCTTGCTTTTACGCCGTCTCCCCCGACCAAACAGCCGGACAAGCCAGACCACGACCTACACGTTGACGCTGCGCCGCTAATCTGGGCACAGCGGCCCAGGCAACCGTCCAGCCGCCCCAAAGACCTCCAATTCACTCAGGTTCCGTCAGCTGTTCTGGCCGGTACCGCTCCTGCTCAAGAGGCTCCCCAACTGGTGGGCCTTTTTTGCTGTTTTTTACGCTGACCGGGTGACTGGTCGCGGGATATGCGCGGGCGTTCCGGACCAATCCGGGCAGCGGCGGGGCCGCATGTGTCATGCTGCTCACAAATACAATTCTGGAGGCAGAACATGACGCTCACTCCCCATGCCCAACCCTTTGCCGAACCGCTGGTAGACTGGTTTTTTCAGGACGACGATGCGGCCAAGCTCGGTCTGCCCGCTGGCCTGAGCGCCGAAACCGCACGCCGGGCGATTGCTCAGGGCGTACCGCTGCTGCTGCGCGAGATCGTGGACTATGCCCAGACCCCGCTGGGAGGCCACCAGATCGCCGAGGCGGTGGGCATCATCCCGCACTTTTCCAGCGTGCAGGCCGCCCTGAACACCGGCTACGGGGCACTGGACCTCGAACGCGCCGGGCAGAGCATGGCCCCCACGCTGCTGCGCGAACACCATGACCGTATTGCCGCGCATGTGGCCGCCGAAACGCACGCCGACCCGGCCAGGGTACGCCAGCTGTTCGACCTGGCCCTGCCCCTGATTCTCAGCCGCCTGAACTGGCGCGACGCCTGGGCGCTGGGCGTGCTGCCGCTGCTGGGAACGCTACCCGCCGCCCAGGACAGCAGCGGAGAAGCCGCCAGCGGGCTGGCCCAGCTGCCCAATGCCGCCGTGCCCCTGCCTGCCCAGACGGTAACCTCCACAGTCATCCGTGAGGAGGTCCGGCGGCGCAGCGGGTTCCCGTGGTGGCTGCTGCCGCTGCTGCTTTTGCTGCTGCTGGGCGGCTGCTGGCTGCTCAGGCCCCGGCAGGCCGCGCAGGTCCAGCCTGTACCCACTGCGGCGGCGGCCACCCATCAGTTCGGCGTCACGTCGCCCGCGGGCGGCACCACCGTCACGCCCAACGGCTTCCGGGCCACCGGTACGGGGCAGCCGGGTCAGGTCGTCAGCATCTACCGCGACGGGCAGCAGGTCGGCACGTTCACGGTAGATCAGAAGGGCCAGTGGGCCACCGACATTCTCGACCCCCAGGCCGCCGGAAACGTGGCCTACGAGTTCCGCGACCCGGACGGCAAGGTACTGGGCACGCTGCCCCTGAGCATCAGCACGGCGGCGGCCCCGGCAGCGCCCGTCAGCGTGACCAGCCCCAGACCCGGCGATCAGGTGGCGGCGGGCGGCTTCAGCGTCGCGGGTACGGGCCAGCCGGACGCGACCTATCAGGTCTACGAGGACGGCGTGAGCATCGGCACCTTCAAGGTCGCCCCCGACGGCACGTGGTCGGTGGATGTGCCCGGTCCGACTCCCGGCGATCACAGTTACACCGTGCTGGATGACCGGGGCAACCGCGTGGCTCTGCTGCCGCTGAAGGTGGCGAGTGCAGGGGCGGCAAGCTGCACCGGGGCGCCGACCATCAGCCTGGCCGACAACGAAACCGTGACCGCGCCCTTCCGTTTCGGCGGACAGGGCCGCGCGAAAACGTACACCGTGTCGGTGTGGCGCGGCGAACGGCAGGTGGGCCAGCGCGACGTAAAACTGACCCCAGACTGCACCTGGAGCTATTCCAGCGATCCCGGCGGCAAAAGCGGGCAACAGGACGCCATTCGCTACGAGGTGCGCCCGGCGGGGACGGCCCCCGGCACACCGCCCAGCGTGAAGGCCACCCTGCATGTCAGCGGCAGCGGCACCAACTTCAACAGCAAGGGCGAGTACGTGGGGCCGACGAAGTGATCTGGCCGGTCAGCCCAGGGGTCAGCCGAGAAATTAGCCCAGAAATTAGCTCAGGCTCTTGACTTCCTGCTGCAACCCTTCCAGGCGGCCCCGCAGGTCGGCAGCACGGGTCGCGGCGTCGTTCAACCGGGCCTGTTCCTGCTGGGTAAAGCGGGTGTACGGGCTGATCGCGTCGTTCAGGCGGCTGTCGGCCCGCTGCTGCTCGCGCTCGTATTCGCGGCGCACGATCTGTTCGAGGGCCGCCCGCAGGTCGCCGATCTTCTGGCGCAGTTGCCGGTGCGCCTGCAAACGCTTGTTGGGCAGCACGAACAGGCCCAGGCTGCCCAGCGCCAGCCCGATCACGATGCCGCCCGTGAAGTCGAGCACCGTGGCCCCGATCACCGCGCCGATGCTCAGGCCGCCCAGCAGCCCGCCCGCCAGCCCGCCGACGGCCCCCATCATGGCGCTCTCGGCGTCTTTGGAAAGCTGCCGCCCCAGTTCCTGCTCGGTGGTCGCCGCCAGGTGGTCGCGGGCACTGCCGCCGATGCCCTCCAGCAGCGCGGCGCGGTCATACGAAAAGCG
>JAGLBK010000159.1 GCA_018260275.1 Deinococcus sp. | reverse complement strand
CCCGCACCTCCGGCAGGTCGATAGACAGCGCTCCTTCCGACTCGCGCAGTTCCTGGCTGGCCCGCGCCAGTCGCGCCAGGGTCACGAAGGGTTCTTCACCCGCCTCCAGCTTTTGCTGCGCCTCGCTGTAGGTCAGGCGCTTGACTTTCACGGTGGTCAGCATCACATCCACCGCGTCGGCGTTGCCGTCGGCGTCCAGGTCCAGGCAGACCGACAGCGCGGGACTGGTGTCGTGCAGCCCCAGCCCGGCCTGCTCGACCAGGGCGTCGGGCACCATGCCGATGGTCTGGTCAGGCAGGTACAGCGTCGCGCCGCGCGAACGGGCTTCGAGGTCCAGCGGGCTGTCGGGCGCAATCAGCGCGGCAACATCGGCCACATGCACCCACAGCCGGGTCAGGCCGCCGCTCACCTTCTCGATGCCCACGGCGTCGTCGGGGTCCTTGTTGCCCTCGTCGTCGATGGCAAAGGTGGGCAGGTGCGTCAGGTCCAGCCGCTCCTCGTCGGGAAACGCCGGGACAGGCAGGGTCACGGGGGTCATGGCGGCGTGCAGGCGGTCGGCGTAGGGCGTGCGGGCCTCGGTCCACAGGCCCAGCTTCAGCAGCAGCGCGTGGGCCGCTTCGGGCGTTTCGGGGAGGGCCAGTTCACGCAGCACCCGGCTTTTTTCCTGCTTGCCACGGGCCAGCAATTCCAGTTCAGTGCGCTGCGCGGCACTCAGTTCGGGCTGATCGGTCATGCGGAACAGCATAGAGGCGCGGGCGCGTCCTGTGGGCTCAGTGGGCCGCTGTCAGGCTGCTCAGATCGTTCCAGACCATTCTGATCTCGTGCAGGCCGTCCTCAGTTTTTTCGCCCGCTTCCGTGGCCCCCTGCCGGGCATACCACTGCCGCGTGGGGTTACTGCTCAGCACCCAGAGCGCCATATTGTTTGCTCCGGCGGCCCCGGTTGCGCGGGCGACGGTTTGCAGTAAAGCCCGACCCAGCCCATGCCCCTGCACGCGGCGCAGGCTGTAGAGCGTGTACAACTCGGTGTCGTAACCGGGGTGGTCCCGCGGCGCTCCAGCACTGGCAAAAGCCACGATCTGGCCGCCTTGGTCGGCCACGTACACCAGCGTCTTTCCTGCCGAGGTGGTGCGTGCCCAGCCTGTCTCGCGGCGCTCGCGGGCTTCTTCGCTGGTCATACGGTCCAGCAAGTCGTCCGGTATCAGGTCCCGGTACGTTTCCTGCCAGCTCCAGGTATGCACCAGCGCGATTCCAGGGGCGTCTGCGGGCTGGGCCGGGCGAATGATGGTCGGCATGACCGATCATAGAAAATGACGCCCGCTCACGGCGAACGCCATTTGGCCTAGTCCGGCTTACTTCTCGCGGTCGAGGTAGCTCTGGAGCGCGTCCATTCGCACGATGATCGGTGCTCTGGCGCGGGCGATGGCCCCGTCCTGCTTCAGTTTGCTCAGGCTGTGGCTGACCGTTTCGCGGGTCGCTCCGACCATGCGGGCAATGTCTTCCTGATTCAGTTTCAGGTTCAGCTCGGTGCCCTGGCTGTGGGGCCGTCCGAATTCGCGGGCCAGGCGGTACAGCAGGCTGGCGACGCGCTCGGAGGCGCTGTAGGCGCTGACAGTGGCGGTCCAGGCCTGGGCCTCGAACAGCCGGGTTGCCATCAGCCGGATCAGTTTCATCGCCAGGTCCGGTTTGGTTTCCAGCAGTTTTTGCAGTTCCTGGCGCGGCAAAACAATCAGCATGGTGCGTTCGAGTGCCTCGGCCTGAGTCGGCCGGCGTTCCTCGGCCTGAAGCAGCAGCTCGCCAAAAGTGTCGTGCTGCCCCACCACGCCCAGAATGGCCTCTTTGCCGTTGGGAAACAGCTTGCTGATCTTGACCAGCCCGCTCCGCACGAAGTACAGCGCGTCGGCCGGGTCGTCCATGCGGTAGATCACTTCCCCAGCCTGATAAGAGCGGTACGGAGTGGTCGCCGCGACACGTTCCAGTTCGGCAAGCTCTAGGTCGGCGAACAGTTCCGTCCTTTTGAGGTGCCAGACTAGGCTTGGGTAGTTCATATGCTCAGGAAGCATACCTGATTACGGGCAGATTAATGCGACATGAGGCCCTTTCCGTCAAGGCAGCCACAAGTCTGCTGGCACTTTACAGATGAAAACCTCTGCTGCAAGGTTCCGGGAGTTCTTGCCCTATTCATCTCTCCAAGCCAGGCAGGGCCATATGCTGAAGCTGGCAAACGCCAGGTCCTGTCTTAATGCTGGTCCTTTAATCAAGTTTTAGAGAAGGCATTCCGTGCAGAATACGGGTGACAAACGCCCCGAAAAGTTTTATACTCAGTTCAATTTAGAATCAGAAGACACTCCCTCAGGGGGCTGTCTATGGAGGACCTACTCATGCCCAGCTACAAAGCCCCTTTACGCGATATGAAGTTTGTAATGCAGGAAGTCCTCGGTGCGGGTGAGCAGCTCACTGCCCTGCCCTTTTACAAGGACAACGACACCGCCGATTTCGACCTGCTTTCTCAGGTGCTCGATGAAGCGGCCCGCTTTGTCGAAACCGAAGTGCAGCCCCTGAACCAGATCGGAGACAAGGAAGGCTGCGTGCGCGACGAGCAGGGCAACGTCAAGACGCCCACCGGCTTCAAGGCCGCCTACAAGAAGTTCTGTGACGCTGGCTGGACCGCGCTGGACGCCGACCCCGAGTACGGCGGTCAGGGGATGCCGCACCTCATCAGCATTGCCATGAACGAAATGATTACTAGCGCCAACGTGGCCTGGGGCATGTACCCCGGCCTGAGCCACGGCGCTTACGCCGCCCTGCAAGCCGTCGGCAGCGACGAACTGAAAAAACTGTACCTGCCCCATATCGTGGACGGCAGCTGGAGCGGCACCATGTGTCTGACCGAGCCGCACGCGGGCACCGACCTGGGCATCATCCGCACCAAAGCGGCGGATAACGGCGACGGCACCTATAGCATCACTGGCACCAAAATCTTTATCTCGGCGGGTGAGCACGACCTCACCGAAAATATCCTGCACCTTGTGCTGGCCCGTCTGGAAGGCAGTCCCAGCGGCACCAAAGGAATTTCACTGTTCCTGGTGCCCAAGTTCATCCCCGACGCCAGCGGCAAGCCCGGCGAGCGCAACGGTGTGGTCTGCGGCAGCCTGGAACACAAGATGGGCATTCACGGCAACGCCACCGCCGTCCTGAACTTCGACGGAGCCAAAGGCTGGCTGGTCGGCGAGATCAACAAGGGCATGAACCACATGTTCATCATGATGAACGCCGCCCGACTGGGCACGGGTCTTCAGGGTCTGGGCCTGGGCGAAGTGGCCTACCAGAACGCGCTGGCCTACGCCAAGGACCGCCTCCAGATGCGCCACGAGCCCCGTGTGAGTGGTGAGGAAGCCGACCCCATCATCGTGCACCCCGACGTGCGCCGCATGCTGCTGACCGGCAAGGCCTATACCGAAGCCGGGCGTGCGCTGGCCCTCTGGCTGGCCCTCTCTCTGGACACCGAGGCGCACCACCCCGACGAGGCCAAGCGCAAGGAAGCGGGCGACCTCGTGGCCCTGCTGACCCCCATCGCCAAGGCCTTCATGACCGACAACGGCTTTAATGTCGCGGTGCAGAGCCAGCAGGTCTTCGGCGGACACGGGTACATCGCCGAGTGGGGCATGGAGCAGTTCGTCCGCGACGCCCGTATCGGCCAGATCTACGAGGGCACCAACGGCATTCAGGCGCTCGACCTGCTGGGCCGTAAGGTCCTGATGGACGGCGGCAAGAAGCTCCAGAATCTCGCCGGAACCCTCCAGGCCTTCGCCGAGGAAAATGAAGGCGACGAGCATATCGGCGACTACGTGGGGCAACTGGGCAAGGCCGCGCAGCAGCTCGGCAGCCTGACTATGGTGATCGGTCAGAAGGCCATGCAGGGCGCGGAAGGGGCCGACGAGGTCAACGCCGCCGCCGTGGATTACCTGCGCTTCTTCGGGCATGTCGTGTACGGCTACCTGTGGGCCCGCATGGCGAAAATCGCCCAGGAAAAAATCGACGCCGGGCAGGACAAGGACGGCTTCTATCTCGCCAAAGTCCAGACCGCCCGGTTCTACTTCGCCAAGCTGTTCCCCGAAACCAAGGCCCTGGCCGCGACCATCAAGGCGGGCAACGAAGCCCTGGCCGTGGATGACAAGGCCGTCTTCGGCTGGGAACACGCCGCGCTAGCCCACGCCTGAACATTAATACCAGGTAGGCCAGAGGTGCTCTGCTCGTGATGGGCAGAGCGCTTCTTTTCAGTTCACTTGTAATTTCCCTGACAAATTCCCGGTATAAAGAGGCATGAGTAAGCCTGTTCGTCAGGAAACAGTGATTGATCTCCAGCCTTCCGGCCAGGGTTCAGCCGCCATCACTCCGGCCAGGATCGCTATGGTCGCGGGTGGCGGAGCACTTGGTCTGGTCGCGCTGACGGCGGTCGCTATCGCCCTCTTCCACGTCGTCCTGACCACAGTGACCATAGTGGCGCTACTGGTGGCGCTGCTGGCGGTGGTCATCCTGCTGCCCGCGCTGGTCATGGCCCTTCAGGCGGGCCGTGTGCGGGCCAAGGAAGCGGTGGCGCGGGCTATGCCCCTGGAGACCCTTATTCTCCAGCGCAAACAGTTCGAGAACCTTATTACGTCCAAAAGCCAGCAACTTGCGCAGGCCAACGGTCATCTCGAAGATTTTCGCCGCCTGATCGACACCAACCGTAAGGAAATGGACCCCGGCGATACCGAGCGCTGGGAGCATGACCTGCAAGTCAGCCGTGAGGCGTTTACCCGCGCTCAGACGCACCTGACTGATCTCAGAACCGATCTGGGAGAATTCGATCGCCAGATCAAAAAAGCTCGTATAGACACCCAGCTCGCCCAGGCCAAAGGCAACGTCGCGTCGGCGTTGCAACAGGCTAATCTGAGTGCCGAGGACCAACACGTGACTGAAAGTGCCCTGAGTGAAATCGCCAGACGGGCGGGGCGCAACGCTGCCCTGCTCGACGAAGCCTTGGCTGCCGGAGAACAGAACCGTGCCGGACGGAGCCAGCCATGAGCCGCGCCCGCCTGATCGGTACGGTTCTCGGGCTGATTCTGCTGGTCTGCGCCGGTGTCATTTACGCCGACCAGAAGGGAATGTTTGGCGGTCAGTCCACAGCCGCTTCCCCACTCCCGGCGACCGGTACACCCGCCACAACGCCGGGTACGGCGCCTGTTCCTCAACCGGCCAACAGTTCCGGGTATGGCGACGTGAAATAGTGAAGTAACCAGCTTGTTCTTAGCGCCTAGCTCTCTGTCATGGAGAGCTTTTTTAGTGACCTCCGCACTACGCTCGGCGCGTCGCAGGGTCCAAAATGAGGGCTATGGCAAATGTCGAATCGTTCGATCTGGACCACACCAAGGTCAAAGCCCCTTACGTACGCCTCGCTGGCGTCAAAAAGACCCCCAGGGGCGACAGCATCAGCAAATATGACCTGCGGCTCCTCCAACCTAATTCCGGGGCCATCGAACCGGCTGCCATTCATACGCTGGAGCATCTGCTGGCGGGCTATCTGCGTGACCACCTGAAAGACGTGGTCGATGTTTCGCCGATGGGCTGCCGTACCGGGATGTATATGGCGGTCATCGGTGAGCCTGATGAAAAGGGTGTGCTCAAGGCCTTTGAAGCCGCCCTCAAGGACACGGCTGGGCACGATAGACCTATTCCTGGTGTCAGTGAACTGGAATGTGGCAACTACCGCGACCATGACCTGGCACAGGCCCGCAAACATGCTCAGGCAGCCCTGGACGGCGGCCTCAAGATTCAGGAAACCGTTTTGCTCAAGAGATGAAGATTGGTTAAATCAACTGGCCCCTTTCCTGTTCAGTGTGCAGGACGGGGTTTTTCCATTCTAGCTTCTTCGGTTGGCCGGTCTTGTCCGTGGGGGGTTGACAGAAAATGCTGTGGCCTGTATTGTTTCTGAGCCTCAAGCGAGGCGGGAAGCATGACAGAAGAAGAGAAGTAGTGAGAGCAGGCCCATTCGACAGAGTGGTGTGAGCGGC
>JAGLBK010000158.1 GCA_018260275.1 Deinococcus sp. | reverse complement strand
GTGCATCTATGTCGAATCCAAGATGGTGCTCAAGTCCAACTATTACCCCAAAAGCCAACTCGAACGCCTTGCCAAGCTGTCGGGGGCGCTGGGCCGCACCGAGGCCAGCCTGCTGCGCGAGGCGCTGGACGACCTGATTGAGAAGAACCGGGGCGAGTTGTGAGCGAAATGGAAGCACTGGCCCTGGGGCTGGAAAAGCAGGTTTGGGGCGCCTCCATGCGCGGCGACGCCGGGGCTGACCGCCGCCTGCTGGCCGGGGATTTTCTGGGCGTGTACGCCGCTGGCCGGGCCGGGCGCGAGGTTCACGCGGCTCAACTGGACAACGGGCCAACGGTTGCCAGCTACAGGCTTTCAGGCGAGCAGGTTATGGAACTTGCGCCGGGGCTACTGTTACTCAGTTACCGGGCCGAATTCACTGTACCGGGCGCGACGGAAACCCACCGGATGCTGGTCACGTCCATCTGGCAGCGGCGCGGCGGTGAATGGCTGAACGTTTTCAGTCAGGATACCGAGGTTATAGCTAGGGCCTGAAAGCTGCCGCAAATGGCCCCGGCTACTGCCTGCTTTGCTCGTCCAGCTCTTTCAGCGCGTTCTGGTATTGCTTGGCCTGCGCCTTGAGGTCGCGCAGTTGCTCCACGATGGTGTTTTCCTTGCTGCGCCAGTCGGTGCCCGCGAAGCGCCTGACCCTCTGGTCAAATTGCCGGAAAGCCGCCGAATTCTGCGTCTGGCCCTGCTGCCGCGCCGCTTCGAGTTTGGCGGCGGGAATGTTGTCGGGATTGAAGTGGAAAAACTGCACCAGGCCGCTGCGCCAGTTCACCAGTTCGTCGGCCAGGTCGCTCCGAACCACTTTCAGTTTGTCGGTCTGCACGTCCGAGGCGCGGCGCACGCCCATGGTGGTCAGGTGCAGCGCCGTGCGGGAACTGAGGCCGGGCACTGTATTCGGCGCGATGGCCTGGCGCTTGAGGTACTCGTTCAGGGCCTCGGACGCTTCTTGCTCGATCAGTTGCCGAACCGTGTCGTCCTGTGCTGCCCCCTGAAGCAGGCGGCGCTGCTGGTCGAGTTCCAGCAGTTCCTGCTGATACTGGGCATAGACGGTTTCTTCGCTGTAGCGGCTTTCCAGCCGGGCGTACTCGTCCCGGAGTTCCTGAAAGCGCTTACGTATCTCGTCCCGCCTTTTTGCTACGGCGGCGTGGTAGGTCTGCCACTGGCCCCTGGTGGGCGTCAGACGTGCGACGAACCTTCCCTCCGTGTTCTGAAATCCGTCGATCATTCCGTCCCAGTCCACGGAAAACCGCCTGCCGACGGTCAGCGCGAACACCACCAGTCCGACCTCCAGAACGGCGGCCAGCACCGATTTCTGAATCAGGCCCACGACCGTCATGACGGCGGCCAGCGTCAGCAGCCGGAGCACCCAGCGGAGCACCGTTTCCTGCACGCGGGGCGCGATGACCGAACGGGGTCTGGGCGGCAGGTTCAGGGCCAGGGGCGGCAGGCGCTGCGGGTCGGGGATGTCCGGAATTGCCGGTAAGCGGTCAGGGGGCGGGGTGTCCTGCACCTGTTGCCACAGCCGCTGCACCGCGCCTGGGGTGTCGGCCCGGGCTGTGGGCGCTTCAGCTGGGACAGAGGCAGTGGACGCCGGTTCAGTAGGCTCAGCCGTGGCCGGGGCCACCTCGCAGCGCGGGCAGGGGCGGCCCGGTATCCGCTCGTGCTGCGCGTTCTGGTCACAGGGCACCAGGGCCAGCGCCAGATCGCTCAGGGCCGTCTGCCACTGGCGGGCGTCTGGGCGCTGGTGGTAGTCCGGCCCAAAGGCCCGCTCGAACATGCTGCGGAGTGCGGGCGGCAGCACCTCGGGGCCGTACACGCCGGGGGGCGCTTTAACGTAGGGCCTGGGCTGCTCGGCATAGGCGTAGGCGTCGCTGGCAATCGCCTCGCCTGGACTGGGCATCCGGCGGCCTACCGGCACCCCCGAATAAGGATGACGCCCCCCGAACAGCAGGCGGAAAATCAGCACCGCCAGTCCGAAATGGTCGTGGTCCGGGGTGCGCTGCTGGGTGGCGATTCCGCCCGCTTGCAGTTCCGGCGGCGTGAACTGAAGCAGGCCCGTGCTGGCCGCAAAGGTCTCCTGCGGGGTATTGACCTGAAAACGGTCGGCCCCGATCAGTTTGACCTGCCCCTGCGGCGAGACCAGCACGTGCTGCTCGCTGACGTTCCCTATGACCTGCCCGGCCTCATGAAAGGCGGCGAACGCCTGCGCAAGGCGGCTGCCCACCTGGATTCGGAAGGCCCAGGTGCCCGGCCACCCGTTCCGGGGGCGGTCCTGATTGCTGGCCTGGCTACTGGACTGGCTGCTGACCTGAAGGTCCTGTGCATACAGCTGCGCGACGGGACGAAATTCGCTGGTGTTCACCTGCGCCATCAGAAAGCCCGTCACTTCGTTTGCGCTGTTATGCAGTGACATGGTGGGCCACGCACAAAAGTCTTCCAGCGAACTGCGCCGCGCCGCGACCATCGCCAGAATTTTCTGCTGCATTCGTCGGTCGAGCGGATCGAGCCAGACCTTGGCGAGAGCCTCGGGCCGCCGCGTGACCTCATACAGGGCATTTTGCTCGTCCTTACGAACTTCTTTTCCCAGACCTATGGGTCGCCCTTGCGAATCTCGGAGTGTCAGTGGAGCAACCATATGTCCATGAGGCTACGCTCCTTGTTGACCGGCTGTCTTACCTCCATGTCCCTTGTGACGCCTGGGAGGGTGGCCCAGCCCGGCGCGTCGCAGTTTTGTCAGAGCGTTTGGACTAGCCTGGGCAGCATGACGGCCGCCACTTCCCTCACCACCATTCAGACCGTCCGGCAGGCGGCTTCGCAACTTGACGACGTGATTCTCGGCAAGCCGACCCAGATCAGACTGGCCCTGGCCTGCTTGCTGGCCCGTGGGCACCTGCTGATCGAGGACCAGCCCGGCGTCGGCAAGACCACGCTGGCCCACGCGCTGTCGCGCACGCTGGGGCTGGGCTTCCGGCGCGTGCAGTTCACCAGCGACCTGCTGCCCGGCGATCTGCTGGGCGTCAGCATCTGGGACGCCGAGAGCCGCCAGTTTCACTTTCAGCCCGGCCCGATCTTCTCCGAAATGCTGCTGGCCGATGAAATCAACCGGGCCACGCCGCGTACCCAGGGGGCGCTGCTTGAAGCGATGGAGGAGCGGCAGGTCAGCGAGGGCGGTATCACCCGGCCCCTGCCGAATCCTTTTTTTGTGATCGCCACGCAGAACCCGGCGGCCTTCGTGGGAACCTCGCCGCTGCCCGAGGCCCAGCTGGACCGCTTTATGTTCACGGTGACGCTGGGCTATCCGGATGTGCGGGCCGAGCGCACGCTGCTGGAAACCGGCGGGCGGGGCAGTATGGTGCGTGACCTGCCGGGGGTGCTGGACGCCCGCACGCTGCTGCTGGCCCAGCAGGAAGTCGACCAGGTGTATGTCGCCCCCGCGCTGCTCGATTACGTGCAGTTGCTGGCCCGCGCGACCCGCGAACACCCCGCGCTACAAACGGGCCTCAGCCCCCGCGCCCTGCTGGCCCTGCTGGCGGCGAGCCGCGCCTGGGCCTTTCTGGCGGGCCGCCCGATGGTGACCCCGGAAGACGTGCAGGCCGTGTTTCCGTCGCTGGCCGGGCACCGCCTGCCGCTGCGGGAGCCGGGCGGCGATGTGCAGGCCGTCATCACGCGCCTGCTACGAGACACCCCGATTCCGTGAGCCGGGCCATTTCTTCTGATCGGGCTGAGCTGTCCCGCCGACCAGCCGCACGGCGCTCGCCCACGCTACGCCCGACCAGACTGGGAACGGCCTTTCTGGGCCTGACGATGCTGACCCTGGTCGGCTGCATCAATTACGGCCTGAGCCTGGGCTACGGCCTGACCTTTTTGCTGGGCGGCGTGTGGATCGTTACCTCGGCGCAGGCAATACGTGCCGCCCGGACGCTGCGCCTCAGTCTGCTGCCCCCGGCGCAGGTGATGGCCGGGCAGGCAGCAGTCTTTCAGGTGCAGTTGACGCAGGAAGGGGCGGGCAGTAACGCGCTTCTGCTGCTTCAGGCCATGCAGAATGGAACCGTCATTCGTCCCGGCATCCACTGGAGGGTCAGGGCGCGGGTCGGTAGTGGGCAGACCGCGACGGTGCCGCTTCCCATCACCGACCTGAGCCGTGGCCCGCTGCGCCTGACCGGGGTGCAACTGATGGCCCTCGATTCCTTCGGGTTCTGGCGGGCTTCCCTGCCTGCCGACGATTCCCCCGAAGTCCTGGTCTATCCGGCCCCCGAAACGGACGCGCCGCCCCCGCCGAACGTGCGGGCCGCGGGCACGGGCGACTCGGTACACCGCGTGTCCGGCAACGACGAATTCGCGGGCGTGCGGCCCTACCTGGCCGGAGACGCCCCGCGCCTGATTTCCTGGAAACATGCAGCCCGCACCGGTACCCTGATGACCCGCGAGTTCGATGCCCCGGCGGGCACGGCCCTTTCGCTGGACTGGGCGGATACCACCGGAATCGTGGAAGCCCGGCTGTCACACATGGCGGCCTGGGTGATTCGGGCGCGTGAGGCCGGAGTGCCGTTCGCCTTTTCGCTGCCCGGCACGGTGCTGGCCCCCGGACAGGGCGACGGACACGCCCGCGCTGCCCTGAGTGCTCTGGCGAACTTTGCGCCGCTGCCTCTACCGCTCGAAACGCAAAAAGCGAAGAAGTCTCCGGCGGGCGCACTGGCCTCCGCGCCGCTCCAGTTCTCGCTGCTGGCCCTCGGGTTTGCCATAGTGCCCGGTGTCCTGCGGTATCCGGTCTGGGCCAGTGCGCTGATCGGCGGGCTGCTGGTGTACCGCGCCCTGGAAGCCGACCCGGCGCGGCGGCTGCGGCCCGTGCCCCCGCTGGTGCTGGCGTTGCTGGCGCTGGCGGCTGGCCTGGGCCTGAACGCGCAGTACGGCACGCTGCTGGGCCAGGACGCCGGAACCGCCATTCTGGCCGTGCTGCTGGCCCTCAAGGCCGCCGAAACGCGCAACGTGCGCGACGCGCAGTTGCTGTCACTGCTGGGGCTTTTCATGACCAGCACGCATTATTTTCACAGTCAGGGGCCGCTGGTGGCGCTGCACAGCATTGTTGCGGCGGCGCTGCTGCTTGCGGCCCTGACGCGCTGGGTCGCGCCCGAAGCTACCGGACAGCCCTTGCTGGGTCGCCCCGGTCTGCGGGCTGCCGGGCGGATGCTGGGCCTCGCTGCTCCGCTGGCGCTGCTGCTGTTCGCCTTTTTTCCGCGTCCGGACGGCCCCCTGTGGCAACTCAAATTACAAAGCGGCAACCAGACCGGGCTGGCCGACGAGATCAGCGCCGGGGAATTCAGCCATCTGGCCCAGAATGGCGCCGTGGCGTTCCGCGCCGATTTTGCGGGCGGGCCGATTCCGCCGCCGGAACAGCGCTACTGGCGCGGCCCGGTCTACGAAAACTACGACGGCGCCAGGTGGACCCAATTGCGGATGCGCTTTGCTTCCCCCAGTGTGGACTCTGTGCCGGGCGCGGCGACCTACAGCTACGCCCTGACGATGGAGCCGACCGACAAGCCCTGGCTGCTGGCACTCGATACCCCGACCAAGTTGCCCACCAACGCCATTTTGTCTGCCGGGTTTCAGGCGCTGACTTTCCGGCCCGCCAGTTTGCGCACCCGCTACGAGTTCCAGAGTCAGGCCGCGCGGCTGGGGCGACAGGAGAGCGTAGACCGGCTGAATTTCGACAGTTACCTGCCTGCCGGTCAGAGTCCACGGGCGCTGGCGCTGGGCCAGAGCTGGCGAAGCCTGCCACCTGAAAAGCGGGTGCAGGCTGGGCTGCAATACATTGCCAGCCACGGTTTTACCTATACCCTCGACCCGCCGGGCCTGCCGGAACAGGACCGCATAGACCATTTCCTGTTCGAGTCTAAAAAAGGCTTCTGCGAGCATTATTCCAGCGCCTTTGCCTTTCTGATGCGGGCGGCGGGCGTGCCCACGCGCATCGTCGGCGGCTATCAGGGCGGCGAACTGAACCCTGACGGCAACTACCTGATCGTGCGCCAGCAGGATGCCCACGCCTGGAACGAGGTGTGGTTGCAGGGCCAGGGCTGGGTGCG
>JAGLBK010000157.1 GCA_018260275.1 Deinococcus sp. | reverse complement strand
AGCAGACTGATGCCGCGCAGGCCACTGGGGGAAAGCAGGGTCATACCGACGTTCGGTACGTAGACCAGCAAAAAGATAATCAGCGTGAACTGTCCCCTCACGGAACCGAGAAACACCCTGACCCCCGGCGCGGCACGTCTGCCGCCGAGTGGAGTGGTCCCTGCTGAGGTGTTCATAAGGCGCAGCTTAGCCATACGCTTCTGACAGAACACTCACGTCCGGCTGGCCCAAGCTCTCTTGTCAATCCCCCACCTCGCCCACCCCCCAGTTTTTAAAGGCCCGGACAGAGCAAGGCCATAAAGGCGTTCCAGCAGGGCTTTTCCCCTGGTGTTGCCCCGCCAGTTGTCCGGCCCTGGCTGAACTGGGCGGCCGTCTGCTAACATTTTTGTCGTATGCCCAGTCTGGTCGCCCTGTTGCCGCTGGCCGGATTTTCCTGGCCCTGACTGCGTTCTGGTGCCGGAGCCGGGCACGCGAATCGGCGGTAGACGCTGACCTGCAACGCCGTCTGGGAGAGCATAGTCACAGTCAGGCGCAACCTGAGCAGGATGAAACGCCCTTCGAAGTTTCACAGTGGCTGTTGCAGCAAAAAGCGCGGTATAGCTGGCTGGCGGCGATTCTGGCAATTCTGGCGCTGGGTTGCTTTGCGGAAACTTTCGTGTTGCTCGGCCACCTGCGTTAGGGTAGCCCTCGTCAAGCGCCTGGACGCAATAAGGTGTCTCCCAGCGCCACAAAAAGCCGCCCGGACCATCTGCCGGGCGGCTTCAGTGAAATGGCGTACGGGCGCCTAGCGGCGTCCGCCATTCACGATTCGCAGGATGAACAGGAAGATATTGATGAAGTCGAGGTACAGCGAGAGTGCACCGTTGATGGCGGCTTTCTCGGCGTGTTCGCCTGTCACGCCGCTGAGGGCGAGGTTACGCAGCATCTGGGTGTCGTAGGCGGTCAGCCCCGCGAAGAGCAGCACGCCGACCACACTCAGGCCCAGGACCAGAGCGCTGCTGTGGATGAACATGCTGACGATCATGGCGACCAGCAGGCCGATGACCGCGAACATGAAAAAGCGTCCCATAACGCTCAGGTCTTTTTTGATGACGAATCCGGCGACGCTCATCAGTGCGAAGGTTACTGCCGTAGTGGCAAAGGCCGAGATGACGGCGGCGGGCGAGTAGGCGAAGAACAGCGAACTGAAGGTCAGGCCCGTGAGGGCGGCGTAGGCAATAAAAAGCATCCCGGCCAGCGAAGCACTCATGCGCTGGGACAGTCCACTGAGTACGAAGACCAGCGCCAGTTGCGCCAGCATCAGCGGCAGCCTGAGGTGCATCACCTGCACCGCGAGGCCGTAGTTCTGCGCGGTGATGAAGGCGACCCCCGCCGTGAGGGCCAGCCCCGCCGACATCCAGGAATAGGTGCGGGCCATAAAGGTGCGGACGATATCCGCCGTGCGTCCGGTGGTGGTGGGGTAGGTTTGCATCACCTTACGATACGCGGTTGGCCCGCTCAAAGTTCCCTGGGGCGGCTGCTTCTCCCTTTATTCAGCGGTAATCCGGGAGGCCACCCGCTGGGCAAGAGAGGCACGTTACGGTCAGCCCCCGTGGGCATTGTTTATGCTGCAGTATGACCAAGCCCAACTCTGCCGCCGATTTTGTCAAGCCGTCCGACGCCGAACTGCGCCAGAAGCTGACGCCCGCGCAGTATCAGGTGACCCAGCATGAAGGCACCGAACGTGCTTTCAGCGGTGAATACTGGGACCACACCGAAGAAGGACTGTACGTGGACGTGGTTTCTGGCGAGCCCCTCTTTTCCTCACTCGACAAGTACGATGCGGGCTGCGGCTGGCCCAGCTTTACCCGTCCGGTGCCCAGCATCGACCTGACCGAAAATACCGATTACAAGATCGGCTACGCCCGCACGGAAGTCCGTTCGCCCGTGGCCGATTCCCACCTGGGGCATGTCTTTCCGGACGGTCCCCAGGAGGCGGGGGGGCTGCGCTACTGCATCAATTCGGCGGCCCTGCGCTTTGTGCCCGTCAGCGAACTGGAAGCCCAGGACTACGGCGCTTACCTGCCTCTGTTTAAAAAATAAGGCTTCGCACTGCCTTGAAAAACCAGAAAGACGCCGAACCAGTGGCGTCTTTCTGGTCTGAGCTGGTTTGCCTCAGGGGGTAGCGCTGCAATCGGTGCCAAGGCCGGTTTCAATGCAGTTGCCTGCACTCTGGCGGGTGGTATCGGTCATCGAGCAGGCTGTGAGGGCCACGGCAAACAGAGCCAGCAGAAGTTTTTTCATACCTGAACTGTAGAGGTCAGTGCTGACTGGCAGCTCAGCTGGCCTTGGCCCTGTCTTTAAGTTAAGTCCCTGCCGGGTAGGGGGCACGTCACGAACTACTCTCTGGGAGCTGCCTGTCAGAGTTCGCTGAAAATAATCAGGGTGCCGTGTTTGCTGCCGATCTTGTTCATGACGGTCACCACGTACTGGTCTTTACCGTCACTGGTAAAGCCGGTACTGCCTGCCTTCCAGGGGTCGGTGCGCTTCCAGTCTTTGTAGTGCGACAGCCTGTTTTGCACCGTTGCCCTGGATTCGCCGGAAAGGGCGCAGCGTGTGTGCTGGTTGCCTAACTTGCCCGGACAGGGGGCCGGTCTGAGGCTGGCCGACTTGACCACGCGGCCAAACACGAACGAGCCTTTGCCGCTCAGGGCCTGTGCGGGCACCAGCGTCAGCAGAGTCAGCATTAGCAGGGTGGGGACCGGCAGAGTCGGGGTGCAGCCGAGGACAGTTTTTCTCATGGTGGACCTCCGTTATTTGCCGCGTGCCGTCGGGGTTCTGGGCACGAAGACGATGGCATTGGGCACGCGTTGGCTCCAGACGGTATTCAGGTAGCCGCCCAGGTTGGCAAAGCCGCTGGTGGTGTACACCGACGCGCTGCTGCCGCTGTCCATACGCACGGCGTCACGGACTCCGGCAGCGGCCAGCGCGGCGGCAAAAGCCTCGGGAGTACCGTATTCAAAGTAAGCCAGGGTGGGTTTGCCACCCAGTGTCCCTACGGCGACCTGCCGCGTCGGACGCCAGATGCCCGCGAAGGTGTCGAACTTCTCACGCCCCGGATTGATCGCCACCCGGCCGCCAGATACCAGCAGCGGCCCGGCGCTCAGGGCGTCCTGTACGGTGTCCCACGGGGCGTCGGCGGCGTGCCACGCTAGGGCCGTGCTCAGCGACTGCCCGGCTGTGCGCGGCAGCTGGGGAAAGCGGGCCGGGTCGAAGGTCACGGCGAGCGTTCCGGCAGGCGGCACGACCCGCCCGGTCAGGGCGCTTTGCACCATACTCCCCCCCAGCGACAGGTAAAGCGTGGTCAGCCCGTCCGTCCCTACCGCCGTCTGTCCGTCGCCCACGAACGCGCACAGTAGGTCACGCCGAACTTTAGCCCCGACAGTATTGACGATCATGCTCCCGAAAGGCCCGCTCAGTACGTAGCGGGGGCGCGGATATCCGAAAAGGGTGTCGCCCGCCGCCGTGAATCCCACCGTGGCGCGGCGTTCCAGGCTCGGGGCGACCATCAGGCCGTTTTTGACGATCAGATCGACCGGCAAAAAGCTGGCTGTGTCGAAGTATCCGCCGTTGACTCCGGCCACGCCGCCCACACTTTTGACCAGGGTGGCGATGTCGGCGGCCTTACCGCTGGGAGCATTGACCACCCGCGCCTGATAGCGGACCGGGTCGAAGCTCAGCAGGTGCAGGGTGCCCCGGTTGCTGTAAGTCACGCCCGGCGGCAGGCTGTCGGGGTCGATAGGCGGCGGCACGGTGTCGCTGAGCAGCGTGGTCGTATCCACCACCACGCGGGCGGGGTTGTCGAGGGTAAAGATCTCGCTGACGCCTCCGCCCGTCGGAAGTTGTACAGTTGCGCCCGCCAGGCCCGGGGTGACGCTCAGCAGTTCGCCCGATTGCAGCGTCTGGCTGACCGCCGAGGCACTGACCGCACCGAGCAGAATACTCAGGCCCGCTTTCTGGCGCGTGATGGTCTGCGCCGCTGGGGCCGTCAGCTCCATGACCACGCGCTGCACCTCGACATTGCGGTGAAGCGTGTGGCTGATGCGGAGGCTGTTCAGGTTGGCGACCGGGTGCGGGGGCTGGGCTTGCGGCAATGGAGTCTGTGGCGGCTGGTTCTGTGGAAGCTGCGTTTGTGGGAGCTGCGTCTGTGCGAGTTGGGCCGCGTCCTGTGGTATGGAACTGGTCTGACTGGGGCCTGCCCCTGCTTGAGCCGGAGCCGGGGCACCAGCGGGGGGCACAGGCGGCGCGGCGGGCAGAGGAGTGGTTCCAGCCAGACCGGGCGTGGCCGAGGGCAGTGCGGGCGCGGCAGACGGCTGGCCGGACGGCGGCAGCGTGACTGTGGGCACCAGCGCCGGAGGGGCAAAATTCAGCGTTGCCGGAGTGTCGTTCAGGACCCGCACCCCCAGCCGTTGCAGGGCGTCCAGCGGCACGTACAGGCTGCCGTTCAGACTGTAAGGCGGGTCAAGCGGGCTGCTGCTGCGTATTCCTCTGGTCTGCCAGCCGCTTTCGGGAGCGTAATGAAGTTCGCGTGAGCCGTAGACCAGTCGCAGGTCGCGTGGATCGTTCCGCACGCTGACGCCCAGGCGCGGCAGACTCCAAACGGGTAGCATCTCTGTGCCTTGCAAGACGCGCGAATCGACGGCAGCTGCCTGGGCTGCCCCGCCAATTGCCACCGAACGGGCCTGCCCCACTGTTGCCAGGGTGCTGCCCAGCAGGACTGCTCCCGATACCCACCACTTCCAGACCAACTTCACATAAGCGAGTTTATACCAACCTCCGTGGTCATGGGGTCCTGCCGGAAAAGAGCTGGGACTGCCTATGCCTTTCAGAGTCGGTGTTTTTCGCTGCTCGCTGTACCCTGAAGCCGTGACGCGCCGCCCTGAACAATTCTGGCTCCTGAAATCTGAACCCGATGTGTTCGGGTATGCCGATCTGGTGGCTGCGGGACGTGAACCCTGGAACGGCGTGCGCAACTATCAGGCCCGCAATTTTCTGCGCCAGATGCGGGCGGGCGACCTCGGGCTTTTCTATCATTCCAACGCCCGGCCAGCGGGTATCGCCGGGGTGCTGCGCGTTACGCGGGAAGCGTGGCCCGACAACCTGCAATTCGACCCGGCCAGCTCGTATTACGACCCCAAATCCGACCCGGCCAGCCCGCGCTGGAGCATGGTCGAGGTCGAAGCAGTGGCCGCGTTCCCGGCGGTTCTTCCCCTGGACCGTTTGCGGGAGCTGCCCGAGTGGGCCGATTCGCCGCTAGTCCGCAAGGGCACGCGCCTGAGCGTGTTGCCGGTTACCCCCGAACAGTTCCGTGCCGCGCTGGAGGCCGCTGGGCTTGATCCTGCCACCTTCTGAACTGTCTTTTGTGCCACTGGAACGCTAGCATTTGCCGCTGCTGACGCGCTGGCTTCAGGCGCTTCATGTCCGGGTGTTCTGGGATGACGGCGAACGAGACGAAACGGCAGTCGCGGCCCATTATTTTGCTCCAGGGCGTAAAGTGGCGGGGTTTATCTTTCTCGTGCAGCAGCGTCCTGCGGGGTATCTCCAGACTGTGCGAGTTACAGCGGACAGCGACTTCTGGCCGTTTGTTGCTCCGGATGGTGAAACCTGGGGCCTAGACTTGTTGATCGGGGAGCGCGAACTGACTGGCCGGGGGCTAGGGCCCCGCATCATTGCAGAATTTACCGGCTGGTTGCGACGTGAGCGCCCGGAATTACGTCGGGTGCTCATCGATCCTGCTCAGAGCAATGAACGTGCGCTCCGGGCGTATGCCAAGGCTGGGTTCAGGGAAGTGGGCCGTCTGGACCGTCTTGTCCTCATGGCGTTAGAGCTGTACTGAGGCCGGATAGGATGCGCTTTTGCTCATTGTCATACTTGTCAAAGTCCTGTCAGGAATAAGCTGTCATAGTGCGCGTATGGAACTCCTTCTCGCGGCCCTGATCATCATGACTTCCCTCGTGCTGGCCTCCCGCCAGAAGCCTGAGCCACAGCGGCGTTTCGTGCCTGTTCCGGTGCGCGTGCAGAACCGCCGCCAGCGTCACGAATGAACTGAATTTTATTGATAACGAGTTAAGTTGATGTCGCATCGGTGTTCAGGCCAAGAAGCTTGGCCGGGAGCTGGCGGTAACGAATC
>JAGLBK010000156.1 GCA_018260275.1 Deinococcus sp. | reverse complement strand
AACGCCGTCGCTAACGCCGTCAAAGTGACTCTTGGCCCCCGTGGTCGCAATGTGGTCATCGAGAAGAAGTTCGGCAGCCCCACCATCACCAAAGACGGCGTGACCGTTGCCAAGGAAATTGAGCTGGAAGATAAGCTGGAGAACATCGGCGCTCAGCTGCTCAAGGAAGTCGCCAGCAAGACCAACGACATCACGGGGGACGGCACCACCACCGCCACTGTGCTGGGCCAGGCCATCGTAAAAGAAGGTCTGCGGAACGTCGCTGCCGGAGCCAACCCCCTGGCCCTGAAGCGCGGTATCGACAAGGCTGTGACCGCCGCCATCGAAGAAATCAAGAAGCTGGCTATGCCCGTTGAAGACTCCGACGCCATCAAGAAGGTCGCCGGAATCAGCGCCAACGACGAAACCGTCGGTGAAGAAATCGCCTCCGCGATGGATAAGGTCGGCAAGGAAGGCGTCATCACCATCGAAGAAAGCAAGGGCTTCGACACCGAAGTGGACGTGGTGGAAGGAATGCAGTTCGACAAGGGCTTTATCAACCCCTACTTCATCACCAACCCCGAGAAGATGGAAGCCGTGCTGGAAGACGCTTACATCCTGATTAACGAGAAGAAGGTCAGCAACCTCAAGGACATGCTGCCTATTCTGGAAAAAGTCGCCCAGACCGGCAAGCCCCTGCTGATTATCGCTGAAGACGTGGAAGGCGAAGCCCTCGCCACGCTGGTCGTGAACAAGCTGCGCGGCACCCTGAATATCGCCGCCGTGAAGGCTCCTGGCTTCGGTGACCGCCGCAAGGAAATGCTGCGCGACATCGCTGCCGTGACTGGCGGCGAAGTGGTCAGCGAAGACCTCGGCCACAAGCTGGAGAACGTGACCATGGACATGCTGGGCCGTGCCGCCCGCATCCGCATCACCAAGGACGAAACCACCATCGTGGACGGCAAGGGCGAGCAGAGCGCCATCGACGCCCGCGTCAACGCCATCAAGGGTGAACTCGACAGCACCGACAGCGACTACGCCCGCGAGAAGCTGCAAGAGCGCCTCGCCAAGCTGAGCGGCGGTGTGGCCGTGATTCGCGTGGGCGCTGCCACCGAAACCGAACTGAAAGAGAAGAAGCACCGCTACGAGGACGCCCTGAGCACCGCCCGCAGCGCTGTGGAAGAAGGCATCGTGGCCGGTGGGGGCACCACCCTGCTGCGGATTATTCCCGCCGTGCGTAAGGCCGCCGAGAGCCTGCACGGCGACGAAGCCACTGGCGCACGCATCCTGATTCGTGCCCTGGAAGAACCCGCTCGCCAGATTGCCGTCAACGCTGGCGAAGAAGGCAGCGTTATCGTCAACGCCGTCATCAACAGCGACAAGCCCCGCTACGGCTTCAACGCTGCGACCAGCGAGTACGTGGACGACATGGTGGCCGCCGGTATCGTTGACCCCGCCAAGGTAACCCGCACCGCGCTCCAGAACGCCGCCAGCATCGGCGCGCTGATTCTGACCACCGAGGCCATCGTGGCCGACAAGCCCGAGAAGGCTGCTCCCGCTCCTCAGGGCGGCGGCGATATGGGTGGCATGGGCGGTATGGACTTCTAAGACCGTTAATGGTCAATGGTTGATCGTTGATAGAAAAAGAGCCGGGGCGTGTGCCTCGGCTTTTTTTGTGTCTCCATCTTTTGTTGCTACCTTTTGGCCCTTTGGCTTGCCAGTACAATACAAAGCTATGCCTAAACCATCTTCCGTCACCTTCCAAACCCTCTCCGGCGATTTTGGCCCCGCGCTGGGGGAGGTTGCCCGCCTCCGCCTGAGCCTATTCCGCGAGTTTCCTTATCTGTATGAAGGCACCGAGGAAGCGGAAGCCGAGTACCTGCAAACCTACGTTCAGGCGCGGGGGGCGCTGTTGGTGCTGGCCCGCGACGAGGCAGCAGGCGGGCGGGTGGTCGGGGCCTGCACCGCTGTGCTGCTGAGCGCCGAAGGTGATGATTTTTTGCGGCCTTTTGTGGCAGCGGGCCTGAATCCTGCCGAGGTGCTGTACCTGGGCGAAGCCCTACTGGAACACGAGTACCAGGGTCAGGGCCTGGGCAACGAACTGCTAGACCGTGCCGAGGCCCACGCGCAGACTCTGGGCTTACCAATGCTGGCGGCGGCCATGGTGGTGCGCCCCGACGACCACCCGCAAAAGCCGCTGGGCTGGCGCTCTCCCCGCAGTTTGCTGGAACGGCGCGGCTATGTCATGCGGCCCGAACTGGATACCACACTGAGCTGGCTAGAAATAGGCGAAAGTAGCCCCAGCCCCAAGCCCATGCGCTTCTGGGTCAAGGGTTTGCCGAGTTGAGGGTCTGGAAAAGGGAGAGAATGCCGGGGCATGGGCCTCGGCTTCTTATTGCTTTAGCGGGCGGCAGGCGCACTCAGCCAGTCAAAGCGGGTGACGAACTCGCCGCACTTGTCCCGCCGCTGGACGCTGATAAACCGCCCCTCATAGGTCGGCTGCCCAAACGCCTCGTAAAAGCCTTGTGCCTCCCCGCAATCTGGCCGCGTGGGAGAGTCGAAGTGAATGGGCGTGACGTTCAGCCTGGGCCGCAGCGTGACGCGCTGGAAGTTCAGCCCCCTGGTTTCATCAGGGGCGAAAACAGACTCCTGGGTAAAAAGCATCGCGTGGTCAGCAGGCTGGGCCAGGAGGGGGCCGCCCCAGACCCAGATTGGTCGCCTCATTTCGGAAGTAATCAAAGCAGTATGGTCTGAGATACCTGTCCCTGCGCCGTTATTGTTGGTGTGAACGACTAGAACACCGTCTACAACTTGCATCCTGTAAATGACGCTCACCTTTTGCTCCTGCCACAGCGTCTGCCCGGCGCGGTCATACGCAGCCAGCCGGATGTCGTATTCCCGTGCATTTCCCATAATTTTCAGCGTGCCAGTGGGCGTTTTCCAGAGGCAGTTGACGTTGGTGCTGGCACTGCTCCTTGCGAGGCAAGACTGAGGAGCAACTGGACGGCCTGCGCCCCCCGCCTGAGAAGACATGAGCAGAAACGGCAACAAGCCGAGGGCAAGTTTTTTCATGACCTCATCGTAGGTGGCGCGGGGCGCGAAGTCGTGCGCCTTTTGAATGACACCTGTATTCTTCCCGTATGCTCCTCGTCTTCTCCGGGCTCCCCGGCACCGGCAAAAGCACCCTGGCCCGCGAGGTGGCGCGCCGGCTGCGGGCGGCTTATTTGCGGGTGGATACGGTAGAAGCCGCGCTGCTCAACGCCGGGCAAGCGCGGGTAACGGTGGAAGGCTACGCCGCCGCCTACGCCATCGCCGCCGATAACCTCGGCCTGAGCCTGAGCGTGGTGGCCGACTGCGTGAATCCCGTACCGGAAACGCGGCAAGCGTGGGCAGAAGTGGCGCGGCAGGCGGGCGCAGGGCTGCTCAACGTGGAAGTGGTTTGCTCGGACAGGGCTGAACACCGCCGCCGGGTGGAATCACGGCACGCTGATGCCCAGGCCCACGCGGGAAAGTGGTTGCCACCCGACTGGGAAGCGGTGGAGCAGTGGGCGTATCAGCCATGGCCGGGAGACGTGTTGCGGGTGGATACGGCGAGGGAAACGACCCAGACTCTTGCCGCGAATCTTCTTGCCAGATTCCAAGAAGATTCGTAAAACAAACCGCTTTATTTTTTCAAGCAATAGACTTATGCTGTGGGCATGAAGAACATCGGTTTCCTTTCCTTCGGCCACTGGAACCCTCACCCCCAGTCGGGCACCCGCTCGGCCTCCGACGTGCTGCTACAATCCATAGACCTCGCGGTGGCCGCCGAGGAACTGGGGGCAGACGGCGCGTATTTCCGCGTCCACCACTTCGCGCAGCAGCTTTCCTCGCCTTTTCCGCTGCTGGCGGCGATTGGCACGAAGACCAGCAAAATCGAAATCGGCACGGGCGTCATTGACATGCGCTACGAAAACCCTTTTTACATGGTCGAGGACGCGGGCGCGGCTGACCTGATTTCGGGCGGGCGCTTGCAACTGGGCATCAGTCGGGGGTCGCCCGAACAGGTGATTGACGGCTGGCGGCACTTCGGCTACCAACCCGCCCCCGGCGAAGACGAAAGCGGCTCCGACATGGCCCGCCGCCATACAGCGGTGTTTTTAGACCTGCTGGAAGGCAAAGGCTTTGCCCAGCCCAGTCCCCGCCCCATGTTCCCCAACCCGCCGGGGCTGCTGCGCCTGGAACCCCATTCGGCGGGCCTGCGCGAACGCATCTGGTGGGGGGCGGCCTCTACCGAAACCTGTATCTGGACGGCGAAGAAGGGTATGAACCTGCAAAGTTCCACGCTAGTGGTCAACGAGAGTGGCAAGCCCTTTCACGAGCAGCAGGCCGACCAGATTCGGGCGTATAAGGCCGCCTGGCAAGAAGCCGGACACACGCGCACACCCCGCGTGTCGGTCAGCCGCAGCATTTTTGCCCTGACGAGCGACCAGGACAGGGCCTACTTTGGTCGCCAGCAGGACAACGACCAGTTCGGGCAGATCGACAATTTCCGCGCCGTGTTTGGCCGCAGTTACGCCGCCGAACCCGACAAGCTGATTGAGCAGCTGCGTGAGGACACCGCCATTGCCGAGGCCGACACGCTGCTGCTGACGGTGCCTAACCAGCTGGGCGTGGCGTACAACGCGCATGTGATTGAAAGCATCCTGAAGCATGTCGCTCCGGGGCTGGGCTGGCGCTGAAGCCGAGGCGAACCAACTTGCTCAAGCCAATTTGGCCAGCCCAGCTCACTTAGCCCAGTGAGCGGGCTTTTTCCTCCAGAAACCGCTGATGGGCTTCCCAGCGCCGCCGTTCAGATTCTGCCCCGGCAGTGGCAATGGCACGAATGTTAGCTAGGGCTTGCACAAAATCGGGGTCACTGGACTGACCACCCCGCTCACCGTGCAACCTGAGGGTTTCGGGCAGGTAGACCAGCAAAGCCGTTTTGGCGTGGTAGCGCCAGGCGCCATCTTCACTTTGCTCAGCCTGGCACAGATTTTCCTGAAGGGCTTGCAGCAGCGTCTGCACTACTGGCGCGGCGAGAAGTGCGGCCTGAGTGCCCTGCGGCGGCATCAGCACCCGCTGAGGCTCCGGGGGTACTGGCTTAGCCTGTCCCGAAAAGACCCCAGCCAGCCGCTGAAACAAGTGACCCAGCCACCCGGAAGCCCGCGGGGGCAGAGGCAGCAGCGGCCCATCTTCCAGCACTGGCACGCTGAACGTGCCTGGCAGCCCCGACACAAGGCCAGCCCCCTCGGCGTGCAGGTGGTAACTGAGGGTTTCGGCGGCCTGCCGCTGCGGAGGCAACAGCCACTGCCGCGAGCGCCACATTTCCGGCGAGTTGTAGCGGCGCTGCAAGCTGGGCAGGGTCAGGTGCAGCAGTTCGCCTGGGCTATGGCCCGCGTATTCCGGCCAGAGGTGGGGAGAAAACTGCGTAGCGTAAAGCTCGCCCAACGCTGCCGGATGCTCGATGACCACGTACCGCTGGCGCGACAGTCCTTCACCGATGTCCTGCACCTGATAGGCCAGGATTTCAGCAATGCTGAGGCTTGGCGGCGAAAAGTTGGGCATAAGCAGCCGCCTCATTCTAGGCCCACGAATACGAGTCTCTGGAAGGGTGGCGGAACGCCCACAGCCCTGTCAGCACGGCGCCAATAAAAAAAGCAGCCCCGCGAGGCCGCTCTGGTGCTCAGTTCTCCAGCTTGCTCGCCGCAGAAGTGCTCACACGTCCGTTTTTAAATCCTGGAGGTGGACGTCTCCCTCAAGTGCATTGCTCATCCTGCTTGGTCAGAACTGTACATCACCTGCTGTACTGCATGGCCGTCTTCCAGGCCAGAAATACTAATCTACACTTCCTGACCTGCAAAGTCAACCCCGACACACTCAGAACTCAGAAACGCACGACGTCTGGCGGTGTCCAGGCGTGCAGGGCTTCCGAGAGGAGGATTTCGCCCTCCGGCCAGTCGCCGTGGCCGCTGGCGACGTTGATATGCCCGGCCTCCCCCGCCGAAACGATTTCCGCGCCCCAGGCCGCCGCAAAGGCTTCGGCCCGCTCGAAGGTCGCAAAAGGATCGTTCTCACTGGCGACCACCATCGCCGCGAAGGGCAGCGCCTGCATGGGCATGGGCGCCATCTGGGCCACCGCCGGGTACTCGGCGTAGGTCGAGGTCTGCTCGGCGTCGGTGGGACCCACCAGTACAGCCCCCTTGACCCGCTCGTGCCCGCCGTAGAGCCGCGCCCAGTGGACGATATTCAGCACTCCGCAGGAA
>JAGLBK010000155.1 GCA_018260275.1 Deinococcus sp. | reverse complement strand
ATGTCTGCCGGAAGATTGCAGCCCATAATCTCGCTCTCTTCTTCGGAGGTCTCTGATCCCCTAGCACTCGAGGTTATGAATAAATTGCTGATGACGGCCCTTTTGCTTGCGGCGCCCTGCGCGGCGGCCCAGACGATTCCGGCTGTTCCCCCCGGTCAGGTGCCGAGCGTGGCTCCCGTTGCCGCGCCCGTTCAGACCGGAGCAGACCAGACGGCGCCCGCGACCTTTAGACTCAGCGCTCCGGTGGGGTCCACGCTGGAACTGACCAGCACGACCACCACCCGCATGTCCATTTCGGACGTGCAGGTTGCGGCGGCCCCCGGTTCCAAAATCAGCAAAGCCAAGCTGAACGAGATTCGCCGCAGCATGACCACTGGGCTGAACAAGGCCAGTAGCCTTCCGGCTATGACCTTCAGCGGCAAGACCTTCGTGAAGGTCACGGACCGCGACGCCGCCGGAAACACCACCCTGGTCACCACCACCAGCCAGAACCTGCCCGCGACCCCCGGAGCCAGCCGCGCGGGGCCGCAGACCATCAGCCTGAAAATGACCCAGGTGCTCTCGCCTGAAGGGAAGCTGGCCGACCTGAAGGTGGAATCCGACAACCCGCAGCTCAGCGCCATGTTCAAGTCGCTCAGCGCTGACAAACTCAACTCGATCGTCGAGCAACAGGGCGGTAACTTCAACAGCGGCTACGGCGCCCCGCTGGTGCTCGACAGGCCCCGGACCAGCACCATCAAGGTCGACGCACAGAGCATGTTGAGCGGCCTGCTGACCTCGGTCGCCGGGCCACAGGGCCAGCAGATGTTCGGTCAGGTGCAGGCCACGCCCATGACCGCCACCGTGACGACCACCTACAAAGGCACCGACGCGCAGGGTCGCCATGTCTTTGCCACCCGCAGCGCCTACGATCCCTGGCAGGTCAGCCTGAAGGCGGCGGCAGGCAGCAAAACGCCCATGCAGATGAAGATGCAACTGGCCGACATGAAGTCCGGCGGCACCACGCTGTACCGCGCCGACGGCCTGCCCAGCAGCATGCAGCAGTCCAGCGACATGAAGATGAAGATGACCATGCTCGTCGAGGGCGTGCAGATCAGCATGAACATGACCATGAATCAGCAGATGACCATGCAGCCGCGCTGAGTGCTATGACACGGGCGGGGGGGCCACGTTTTCAGGATGTGGCCCCTGCCCGTGTTTGCTTGACCCCACGTACAGGTTTGAACTTTATTTCGCGCAGCAGGACAGCGAAGCCACTACGCGCCGTTCAGACCTGTAGTTTCTTAGACTCGCGTCCGCTTAGGCAGCATAATGGGGCGGCCCACTCTACCCCTCGAAGCCGTCTTACTTGCCGAAGCGGCGGTCTCTGCCCTGAAAGTCGCGCAGGGCACGCAGAAAGTCCACGCGCCGGAAGCCGGGCCAGTACACGTCGCAAAAATAATATTCGCTGTAGACGCTTTGCCAGAGCATGAACCCGCTCAGGCGAATCTCGCCGCTGGTGCGGATAATAAAGTCGGGGTCCGGGGTATCGGCCATGTAGAGGTGGCGGCTGATGTCGTCCGGCGCGAGGGTATCCGCCACTTCACCCAGTGTGCGGCCCTGCGCAGCCTGGGTCCGTAGGTGGGCCTTGACCGCGTCCACGATTTCCTCGCGCCCGCCGTAGCCCACGGCGATGTTCAGGCGCATTCCGGTGTAGTGGCTGGTTCTGGCCTCCAGTTCCTGAAGGGCGTTCAGTACGTTAGGCGGAAAATTCTCGTGCTGCCCGATCGCCCGCACACGTACCCCGTTGGCATGAATGCGCGGGTCGGTGGCGAGGTTGCGGGCTTCCTGTTCCAGCAGCCGCAGAATGTGCGCGAGTTCCTCGGGGTCGCGGCTTTTGTTGTCGGTCGAGAGCACCCAGATGGTCGCCGCCGGAATACCGAGTTCCAGGCACCACTGCAGCACCTCGTGCGCCTTTTCCGCGCCGATAGAGTGCCCCATTTCGCGCTGCATTCCGGCGGCGCGGGCAAAACGGCGGTTGCCGTCGAGAATCAGGCCCAGGTGCCCGGGCAGCTTGCCGTTCGCCTTGACCTCACGCGACAGCCGCTGTTCGTAACCCCACAGCAGTGCGCCGCGTGCCGCCGTTCGCGTCTTCTGGGCGGTGAGGAGGGCGACCTTAATCGGTTTGGGGGCCATACAGCCAGTAGTTTACCGCGCCCAGTACAGCCCCCGCCTCATCCGAAAGCAGCAGCTTCACTCAGGAAACGGAAAACAGCCCCGCCTGACGGTGTTTAAGCAGGCCGAGCGCCTTATGATCCAGCCGTGAAAGCGCCATCTGTGCCGTGGGTTGCCGCGCTGCTCCTGGTAGGGTCGCCAGATAAACGTCGAGGCGGATGCGGCGGTGGGTCATGGTGTGGTTTACCGTTCCCAGCAGGTCGCCCGGCACGGCGTGCAGGCGTTCACAAAGCCGCGCCAGGGCCTGTGCCGGGGTTTCGCCCAGCGCAGGCTCGGCCAGTGGCAGGCCCCATAAGCCGCCCAGCAGATTTCCTGCTCGCTGCTCCAAAACCGCGTGTTCGGCGTCGCCGATCAGCACTGCCACGGCCCGCACTTCCCTGACCTGAGCGCGCACTTTTGGCGCCGGAAACAGCGCCGCCTCCCCGGCGCGGAAAGCCGCGCAATAGGCGCTGAGCGGGCACGCCTGACAGGTCGGTGCTCTGGGGGTGCAGACGGTGGCCCCCAGGTCCATCATCGCCTCGTTCCAGGCCCCAGGACGCCCGGGGTCAAGCAACTCTTCGGCGCGGGCCTGGACCCAGCTTTGCGCTGGCTGCCGCTCGGCATACAACCGGGCCAGCACCCTGCGTACGTTGCCGTCGTTGACTGCGCGGCGCTCGTTCAGGGCCAGACTGGTGACCGCCGCCGCCGTGTACGGCCCGACTCCCGGCAGGGCCAGCCAGCCCGCGTAGTTCACTGGAAACCCGTTTTCAGCGATCAGCCCGGCAGCGCGGTGCAGGTTGCGGGCGCGGGCATAGTAGCCGCAGCCTTCCCAAGCCTTAAGCACATCGTCGATCGGCGCGGCGGCCAGGGCCTGCACCGTCGGAAAGTGTTCCAAAAACCGCTGGTAGTACAGCAGCCCCCGCGAAACCTGCGTCTGCTGAAGCAAAATCTCGGCCACCCACACGCGGTAGGGGTCACGCCCGCCTTCATGGCCCAGTCGCCAGGGCAGGTCGCGGCCCCGCCGATCAAACCAGCCGAGCAGGGACTGACGCACTTCAGGAAGGTCAAGGGGCGGCACCGCCGCAGTGTACGGGCCAGCGCAAGCCACGACCGCGATGCAGGAGACAAAAAGTCCCTCTCTCCCAGCTAGCGGTGAGAAAAAGAGACTTCAACAGAATTGTTCAGGAGTGAAACTGAAGTGGCATGACCGCCAGATCGTGCGCGGTCACGCGGTCACAGAACAGCAGGCAGAATTCAGTGAACCAGTTCGGTCTGGCCGGGGGTTCGCACGCGGCGGCGCACGCCCAGGGCATACTCGGACAGCTCGGAGAGCAGGTCGCCCATGCCCATACGCAGCAGGTACTGGCCGCCCTGCAACGGGGTCAGCGCCAGGAAGGGCGGGCGCGACAGCGTCTCCAGAATGGTGTTCAGCTCGGCGGTATTCACGCCGCTGCCCAGTCGCTGGGCCAGTTGCGAAACGTTGATGATGCTGTTGGCCGGTTGCTGGGCCAGACTTAGCACCACGAAGCTGAACGCGCCGCGCTGCGCCAGGTGGGCGCTGACCAGTTCCGCGATGCTGGCCGCCCCCGCCAGATCCAGGGTTCCGGCCCGCCAGTATCCGCGCAGGTCGATGGGGCTCAGGGGGGTCAGACGGGCGTGGTCGGTCAGGGCCACCAGCGCTTCGCGGGTCACGCGGGAAACTCCCTCGGCCCGCTCGGCCTCGTGGGTCAGCAGCAGCTTGGCCTCGTCGCGCCCGTTTTCCCAGGCAGGCTGGGTCATGGCCAGCGGATCGGCGGCCAGCAGCACCGTGTAGCCATGCTGCGGCCCCAGATCGGCGCTCAGGCGCATCAGTCCGGAAGCGGGGTGGGCCAGCTGGTAACCGGTCAAGCGTGCAAATTCGGCGACCAGATCCTCGCTCTGATTGCCGGTTCCTGCACCCTTTTGGGCCGCCGCGCCGGAAGCCGCCGGGGCAAAGAGGGCCGCCACTTCACGGGCCGCCTCACGGACATCCGGCCTGGCGTCGGGGCGTGGGGCCACTTCCGTTCTGGGTTCGTTCTGCGCCGGGTGTTCGTTCCGGGCTGCGGGCAGGGTGGCCGACTCGGAAACCGCCTCAGAAACGGCGGGCCGCTGCATCCGTACCTCGCGCACATGCGGCGTGCTCGACACGACCACCCGCTGGGCCTCGGGCTGCTTGGCGACCGGCTGGCGCGGTGCGGGCGCGGCGGCGTGCGGCTTGACGATAGTCTCGACCTCATAGCGCCCCGGCGTCATGGGCGTAATGACCATCACGTCGTTGACCCCCAGATTCTGAGCGTGGTAGAAGGCGGTGAGGCCACTGACGCGCATCCGGTTGCGTTCGACCTGAACGGTATGTTCAGTGCCACGGTCATCGATGAACTGCACCGGGCCGTTTTCGGGAAAGCAGGACTCGTTGTACTTGAGCAGGCGCATGCTGCCTTCTTGCAGGCAGGAACGGGTGATGATGTAGCGAATTGGGTTCACGAGGTAAAGCCCTCCGTTAAAAAACGAAAATCCGGTCGCCATTCTGGCGGCTGATCTCGTATGAGTTGCACTGTCGAGTGGTACAGAATAAACCTAGCAGATAGAACTGGAAATTTCCGGCTCTCTACTACGCCCTAGTGTGACGCGAAAACCCGTCAGGATCAAATACTTCAGGGCGAACAGCAAAGGAAGAGACCGTTTATTATGTTATGGGCAGACCAGCCAGTTTAGTTTCATCTTCAGGCTTACTTCCAGAGGATTTCGGTACAGCGTTCAAAGAGGCGTTTATCCTGTAGCGCATGAGCCAGAGTTCTGAAGTGATCGAGCAGTATTACGCGGCTTTCAATGCTGGCGAAGCCGGGCAGATGCTGGCACTGCTCACCGAAGACGTGCAGCACGACATCAACGAGGGCGAGCGTCAGACAGGGAAAGCGGCTTTCCGCACCTTCCTGGCCCGGATGGAGCGCCATTACCGCGAGCAGGCCCGCGATCTGGTGGTGATGGTCTCGCCCGACGGCACGCGGGCCGCCGCCGAGTTCGTCATTCACGGCGAGTACCTCCAGACCGACGAGGGCCTGCCCGCAGCGAGCGGTCAGCGGTACGTGCTGCCCGTGGGGGCCTTTTTCGAGTTGCGCGGCGACCGGATCAGCCGGGTGACCAACTACTACAATCTGGCCGACTGGGCGCGGCAGGTCAGTGCTTAAGCCGCTGCGGGTCGAGGTCGCGACCGGCGACGATCTGCGGGCAGCCATTCCCGACCTGGCCCGGCTGCGCATTCGGGTCTTCCGGGAGTTTCCTTACCTGTACGTGGGTGACGCCGCCTACGAGGAACAGTACCTGCAAACCTACGCCGAGGCTCCGGGGGCCTTTCTGGCGCTGGCCCGCGACGGCGAGGAGGTCGTGGGGGTCAGCTCGGCCCTGCCGCTGATTTACGAAACCGCCGAGGTGCAGCGCCCCTTTCTGAACACAGCTCTGAACACTGCCGAATTCGATCCCGGCGACATCCTGTACTTGGGCGAGAGCGTGTTGCTGCCGCAGTACCGTGGGCAGGGGCTGGGTCACCGTTTTTTCGACCTGCGCGAAGACCACGCGGGAGCGCTGGGGCTGCGGGTCAAGACCTTCTGCGCGGTGCAGCGCCCCGCCGACCACCCGCTGCGGCCCCAGCCTTACCGCACCCTGAACGCCTTCTGGCAGGCCCGTGGCTACACCGAACGCCCCGACCTTCAGACCGAAATGAGTTGGCGGGACGTGAACGAGGCGCACGCCACGCCCAAGCCGATGCACTTCTGGGTCAAAAAAGACTGATGGGGCGGGGCGTCGCGGCTTCACGCCTGTCCGGTGGCTGCATAAAGTTGACTGCGGCTGAATACCGCGCTATATTTTTTGACATCACCGCCCAGAGAGGCGGCTTTTTTATTGCCGGTTTGTTTTGGAACTGCCCACAAGCCGCGCCATGGGGCCAACTGCCATGACTTCTTCCCGTCTGCCCACCACCAACGGCCCTAGCCCCGCTGCCGCGCCCCGCCCGGTGCAGGAGCGTTCGCTGCTGCCGGACGTGCTGCGCGGCGTGGCCCTGCTGGGCATTCTGTGCGTGAACATGCAGGACTTCGCGGCTTT
>JAGLBK010000154.1:2835-6327 GCA_018260275.1 Deinococcus sp. | reverse complement strand
CACCGTGGGCGTTGCGGTGGGTGCGGCCTTACTGGCCCGCAAGAACAAGGGCGAAATCAAGGATTTTGTCGTGTCGAACGTCCTCGAAAAACCGGCGGGGCGCAGCAGCTTCACCGATCTGGGCCAGAGCCTCGAACGCGGCGGCACCTACCTGACCCAGCGGGCCGAAGCCGCCAGCGATACGCCCGAAAACCGCGAGGTGCTGGCGCATATCATCGGCATAGAGCGCTGGGGCCAGAACCGGATTCAGGTGGCGCTGGGGCAAAAGGAATTCGTGAAGGACGAGTACCAGGGCTACCGCCCGCCCGACGGCACCGGCCTGCCGCAACTGCGCAGCACCCTGTCGCAGACCCGCGCCCGCACCGTGGACTTGGCGCGGCAACTGCACCACAACCCACCCGACGACGACTTTGTGGTCGAGCACAACGGTCTGGGGCCGCTGACCGCCAAGGGCTGGCTGCGTTACCTGACCCAGCACGCCGACCTGGAAAGCCGCAAACTGCGCTCCGGCAAGGAAACGCTCAGCGTAGGCGAGCAGGAAGCCGCCAGCGCAGGCTGAATTCGCCGACAAGGAAGTGGGCCGCCCGGTCAACTTGGGTGGCTCACTTCCTTGTCAGTTGTGAAGCCTTTAGAGCATTTGACATAAGAACGCTATGCGCTGTTGACCCTCGCCCCTTGTGGGAGAGGGCCTTGCGAAGCAAGGGGTGACTCGCAGAGCTGCGTAGCAGAGGAGGTCACAAGGCAACTTCTTTTTGTCAAATGCTCTAGGTATGCCCGAGGCCCTGAACATCCGCCAGCTGCCGTGATAGGTCAGTCATCACGCCGCGCACCGCCGTCACTCCAGTCTCAAGCAGGGCGGCGTACTCCTGCACGGTGATCGGCCCGGCTTCCGCGCCGCCCTGCACCTCGATCAGCAGGCCCGTGTCGGTGGCGACCACGTTCAGATCGGCCCGCGCCACCTTGTCCTCGGCGTAGTCGAGGTCTACCCGCACCTCGTGGCCGAGCAGCCCGACGCTGATTGCCCCGACGTTATGGATGATCGGCCACTCGCTGAGCTTGCCCGTGTTGATGAGGTGCTCACAAAAGTCGTGCAGCGCGGCGTGTCCGGCCAGAATGCTGGCGACGCGGGTGCCGCCGTCGGCCACCAGCACGTCGCAGTCGATGTACAGCGTCTGATTGCGAAAGTACCGGAGGTCCAGACTGGAACGCAGTGCCCGGCCCAGCAGGCGCTGAATCTCATGTCGCCGTCCGTTTTGCAGGTTGCGTTCGCGGGCCTGGCGGTCGGGGGTCGAGCGCGGTAGCATGGCGTATTCGGCGGTCAACCAGCCTTCCTTGCTGCCGCGCATGTGGGGGGCGGGTTTGTCTTCGAGGGTTACGGTCGCCAGAATCTCGGTGCGGCCCAGACACAGCCGGGCGCTGCCGGGGGCGTGCGGGTTGACCCCGCGTGTGACGGTTACGGGGCGCGGGGTCAGCAGGTCGCGGCCCTCACGGACGGGTAAATTGGTCTGGGTCATAAGCTACCTTGTGATGTAGGCCGTTCAGGTCTGAATGGCAGCGATGTCGAGTGGGCTAGGCGCAGCGAACAGTCCGGCACTCCCCCCACTGAGCATGGTCAGTTGCGGGCGGGCCGCCTCTACCTCGCCAGTCACGAGGTAACGGACTTCTCCCGGTTGCGGGACTTCGGTCAGCAGTCCGGACTGCTCCAGCACGTTGCGGGTGTGCCGCGCCACCGCCGCGCCGCTGTCGACCAGCGCGAACTGATCGCCGAACTCAGCGCGAATGCTGCCGCTTAAAAAGGGGTAATGGGTGCAGCCCAGCACCAATTGATCGCCGCCCGCCTCGGCGATGGGCGTCAGGATGTCGCGCAGCACGGCGCGGGTGCGTGGGCTGTTCGCTTGCCCAGTCTCGATCAGGGGCACCAGTTCGGGACTGGCAGCCTTAACAACCTGAATTCCGGTCGGTTCGGCATACTCGCGAATCACGGTTTGCAGCAGGCTGCCGCGCATGGTGCTGGGCGTTGCCAGCACGCCGACCACGCCCGTGCGGGTGGCCTTGAGCGCAGGCTTGACTGCCGGAACCAGCCCGATGATCGGCAGCGCGAAGTGCGAACGCAGGTGGTCCAGGCTAAAGGCCGAAGCAGTGTTGCACGCCACCACCACCGCCTTGACGCCCTGGCCGTGCAGCGCAGTTACGGCGCGGGCGGTCAGCTGCCGGATGTCGTCGTCCTCGCGGGTGCCGTAGGGCAGGTGGGCGGTGTCGGCGAGGTAGATGAAGTCCTCGCGGGGCAGGGCGCGGCGCAGTTCGGCCAACACGCTCAGGCCGCCCACGCCACTGTCGAAGACGCCGATGGGCGCGGCGCTGCTCATCGGGTGGCTCATGCGGTGTGGGGTAAACGACACGGATGGGTGCTCATCAGTCGAGGCTCTCGCGGATGGTGTCGGCCAGCGCCTGCACGCCGCGCTCGATCTGTTCGGGGGTCGAGCAGCTGTAGCTCAGGCGCATGGTGTTCTCGCCGCCGCCTCTGGCATAGAACGGGCTGCCGGGCACGTAGGCCACCTGGCGCTCCACGGCGTGGGGCAGCATTTTGGCCGTATCGATTCCCTGGGGCAGCGTGACCCACAGGAACATTCCGCCCTGTGGTGTGGTGTGCTGCGCTCCCGCCGGAAAGAGGCGGTCCATCGCGTCCATCATGATTGCGGCCCGCTCGCCGTAAGCCCGCTTGACCTTCTCGATCTGCGTGGGCAGCAGCGGCAGCAGCTCGGTAATCATCATCTGGTTCAGCGTCGGGGTGTGCAGGTCGGCCCCCTGTTTAGCCTGAATCAGTTTACCGATGATCGGGGCCGCGGCCTGCACCCAGGCGTCGCGCAGGCCAGGCACCAGCGTCTTGGAAAAACTGCTGCAATAGATCACGTGATTCTGGTCCACGTCGCCCCACAGCTCCAGCCCCAGCCCATACAGGCTGGTGATCGGTTCGCCGCTGAAGCGCAGGTCGCCGTAGGGGTCGTCCTCGATGACCAGCACGCCGTGTTGCGCGGTCAGTTCGACCAGTCGGCGGCGGCGCTCCAGGCTCAGCGTGCGCCCGGTGGGGTTCTGAAAGTTGGGGATGGCGTACAGCAGCTTGACGTTCCCGGCTCTGAGCAGTCCCTCCAGCGCGTCCACGTCGATGCCGCCCTCGTCGGTGGGCATCTCGGCATAGTTGGGCAGGTACGGCTGGAACGATTGCAGCGCCCCCAGGTAGCTCGGCGCTTCGACCAGCACGGTGTCGCCTTCCGAGATCAGGATTTTGCCGAGCAGGTCGAGGGCCTGTTGGCTGCCGGTCGTGATCTGGACGTTACTGGCCGGAATGTGGCTGCGGGCGGCGATCCACTCACGCAGCGGCGGGTGGCCCTCGGTGGTGCTGTACTGCAAGGAGGCCGGGCCATATTTGGTCATGACCGTGTCTGCGGCGCGGCGAAACTCGTCCATCGGGAACAGTTCGGGCGCGGGCAGGCC
>JAGLBK010000154.1:0-2825 GCA_018260275.1 Deinococcus sp. | reverse complement strand
TCATGGTTTTGGCACGCGCCGATATAAGCGCAGAAAAATCCAGCGGTTGAGGTCTGGTCATGGCCTTATGGTAGTCCTGCCAGCCCGGAAAGACACGCGTGACACCCCTCGCGGCACACTGCGCCCCATGAAGTTCTCCCGCCTCGCCCTGACCCTGCTGTGCGCCGCCCTGCCGCTGGCACAGGCCGCCGCCCCCGCGCCCACCAATTCCCCCAGCGGGTACATCCTTCAAGGGGTGCCACTGGTGCGCCAGAGCTACAACGCCTGTGGCCCGGCCAGCCTGACCGAGGTGCTGGGTTACTTCGGCGTCAGCATGACCATGGACGAGGTCAGCCGCCTGACCCGTCCCGACGACCGCTCTTATATGAGTGCCCAGGCCATCGTCGATTTTGCGCCCACGGTGGGCATGCAGGCGCGGCTGTACGCGGGCGGCACCCTGCAAACGGTGCGCCAGGCGATTAAAAACGGGCTACCGCTCATTGCCCTGCAAGCGCATGTGCCCCAGGCGGGCGTGGTCGTTCCGCACTGGCGCGTGATCGTGGGCTACAGCGACGCCCGGCGGCAGGTGTACCTGATGGACCCCCTGCTGGGCTACGTGGGCATGGATTACGACGACTTTTCGCGCGTGTGGGCCAACCAGCGCGGCCAGTTCGCGGTGATGTTTCCACCCGCGCTGGGGAAAAAGGTCGGGCAGGTCATCGGCTGATCAATGGTTCGGACAGTTTTAAAATCCCCTTCTGAAAAGTACGTCTGGCACGAAGTTTTTAGCTCCTTCCCACCTACGGGGGACTCGTTAGAGCTGCCCGGCAGAGGTTGGGACTCGCAGAGCGCGAAGCGAGGGGGGTGACGCAGATTGCCTACCAGACGGCCTATTTCAGACTTTCCCTGCCCTGAGTTATGAACCTGTCCGAACCATTGGCCGTTCCGGATATGGGGGAATTGCACGGCAGTCTGTAAGAGCGCAGCACAAAGCCGCCCACTGGCTCTCCAGCCGGGCGGCTTCTGTCTGAATCTGGTCTACCTCAGGGTGTCCAGTTTACTTCAGCGTTTCCAGAGCCTTTTTCAGGATGGCGTCGCCCTGCACGTCAACCACGGCCTCGCCCTGGGTGGTGCTATGTACGGGGCGCTTGATCTCGCCCGTGTAGGTAAATTTACCGTCCTTGTCGGCGGTCACGGTGACGGGTTTGCCCTCGACCGTGAGGCTCAGTTTGGTTCCAGGCTCGGCCCCGCTGCCGATAAAGTTGAGCGGCACGGTGTAGCGCGTGTCCCTGACCACGATATCGGGCGTGATGCCCTTCTTGTGAATCTCGCGGCCCAGCGGCGTAATCCACGCGCTGTTGACGATGGCGATCTTGCCGCCGTCGGGCAGTTCGATCGGCACCTGTGCCACACCCTTGCCGAAGGTCTGCTCGCCGATGATGGTGGCGCGTTTGGTGTCCTGCAAGGCTCCGCTGACCACTTCGCTGGCGCTGGCGCTGTTCTTGTTGACCAGCACGACCAGTTTTCCGGTGTAGTCGCTGCTCTGCCTGGTGGCTTTGCCGTAGACCTGGGGTTTGCCGCCGCGCTCACGCAAGCTGACGATGGGGCCGGATTGCAGGAACTGGTCGGCCACGTCGATCCCGGCACTCAGCAGGCCGCCGCCATTGTCGCGCAGGTCCAGAATCAGGGCCTTGACATTCTTCTTTTTCATGTCGGCCACGGCGGCGCGGAACTGTTCGCTGGCCTTGTCGTTGTAGAAGGTGTTCAGAGCGATGTAACCGATATTGCCGGGCAGCACTGTTTCCTCGACGCTGACGATGTTCACGGGCTGGCGCTCCATCCTGACGGTGTAGGGTTTGCCGTCGCGGGCAAAAGTCACCGTCACGGGTGTGCCCTTCTCGCCGCGCACCTGCTTGACGATGTCGTCGAGTTTGGCCGTGACCACGTTCTTGTCGCCGACCTTGACGAACACGTCGCCGATCTGCACGCCCGACGCCGCCGCCGCGCCGCCTTTGAACACGTTGTCTACTTTGCCGCCCGTGCCGTCGGCATTGGCCGAGATCAGCTGAATGCCGATGCCGTAGAACTGCCCGCTGAGGTTCTGCTGGTCAATTTCGTTGTTGCTCGGTTCGGTGTAGTAGGTAAACTGGTCGTCGAGGCTGCCCACCGCGCCGTTGATCGCGCCGCGCAGCAGTTTTTCCTGGTCGACCGGGTACAGGTAGTAGCGGTTGAGGTCGTTGAGCACCTGAAGCAGGGTTTTTCCGGTGGTGGTGTTCCCGATGCTGCTGGTGGTATAGCCGCCCATCTGCGCGTAGGCGACGGCGGCGGTCAGGACCAGGGTGCCGGTGACAAGGAGGGCGCGGTTAGGTTTCACGCCTCGCAGCATAGAGCGAGTTGGTTAGGCCAGCTTGAAATATGGGTAAGGAAAATCCTGGGTTTCTGGCATCAGGGCAGGCCTGCCCCGCGCCCGGTTAGGGGGGGTACTGGGGGGCAAATTTACCGGAAGGCCCGCCCTGCCCCCCAGTCTGCCCGCTGGCGCAGCAGAGCCGCAGCCCTTGCTGCACAGTCGTTTGGCGGCACGCTGTCTGATCGTTAACTGACCGGAGAGCCAGCTGCACGGCGTTTTTGCATGAACGCCGTAAGACTTGTCGTGGCAAGGTAGAGACCAACTCCGGATGCCCCCTCCATCCCGGACCCCTGGTGTTCTGTTTTCGCTTCTCTTTTCTCCGAGGTATACGTCCTATGTCCGCATCTTCTGCTACCGATCCTGCCCTTCACCTTGCGCTGCGTGACCTGCTGCGTACTCAAGCCCCCGGCGCGAGGCTGCTGGCCTCCGTGGGGCAGCG
>JAGLBK010000153.1 GCA_018260275.1 Deinococcus sp. | reverse complement strand
ATTCGTTACCGCCAGCTCCCGGCCAAGCTTCTTGGCCTGAACACCGATGCGACATCAACTTAACTCGTTATCAATAGAGCCAAACAGGGTCAAAGACAAAAGCCGCGCCCCTGGTCCAACGGTCATAAAATTGAGCTGTGTGTTAACAGTTACTATAGGTAACGGAATCTGGAACTGTCAACTTATGGGGGCTGAGCGGGCGAGGCATTTCGCCTTGACACCCCCCGAATTGTTATCTACAGTAATGAATATCAAACAGTGAATAGGCCGTGACTGACCGCTGATGCTGGCGGCCCAAAGGAGTCAACATGGACGTAAGTAAACTGGTCGCCATCGACGTACACACCCACGCCGAGTGCTCGTGCCGTCAGCCCTACGACGAGGAATACGCCCGCCCCTACGACGAGGCGGCCGAGAAATACTTCAAGTTCAACTACCGCCCGACCATCCCCGAAACGGTGGCCTACTACCGTGAGCGCAACATCGGACTGGTGATGTTCACCGTAGACACCGAGATCAGCACCGGGCGCATCCGTATTTCCAACGAGGAAGTGGCCGAGGCCGCGCAGGAGAACAGCGACATCATGATGGCTTTTGCGTCCATCGACCCGCACCGGGGCGTCATGGGCGTGCGCGAGGCCAAGCGCCTGATCAGCGAATACGGCATCAAGGGCTTCAAATTCCACCCCACCTTGCAGGAATTCGCGCCCAACGACCGCATGGCCTACCGGCTGTACGAGGTGATTCAGGAAGCCGGGTTGCCCGCCCTGTTCCACAGCGGCCACAGCGGCATCGGCACCGGCATGCGCGGGGGCGGCGGCCTGAAGTTGCACTATTCCAACCCGATGTACCTCGACGAGGTTGCCGCCGACTTTCCCGATATGCCCATCATCATCGCGCACCCCAGCTGGCCCTGGCAGGACGAGGCGCTCAGCGTGTGCCTGCATAAGCCGCAGGTGTATATCGACCTGTCGGGCTGGTCGCCCAAGTACTTTCCGCCGCAGCTGGTGCAGTACGCCAACACGCAGCTGCGTCACAAGATGCTGTTCGGCACCGACTTTCCGCTGATTACGCCCGAACGCTGGATGAAGGACTTCGAGCAGGCGGGCTTCAAGGATGAAGTGAGGCCGCTGATCCTGAAGGATAACGCCGTCAAGCTGTTTGGATTGACGGACAGCAGCAAAACGGAAAGCAGCAGCTGAACTGGAAAAGGAGAACGCTATGAAGCTTGCCCGCCTGTTTGGAGGACTGCTGGCCCTGAGTACCGCGTTTACGTTAGCCTCGGCTCAAGTGACCCCGCAGACCCCACCGCCTGCCGCGCCCGGCCAGTACGCGCCGCCGCTGCCCCAGCTCGACTTCATGACCCGCTTTACGGTGGCGCTCGACACGCCGCCCTGGGAACTCGGGGCGACCAGTGCGGCGGGCAAACGCCGGATTATCGCCATCACCGGGGGCACTTTCGACGGGCCGATGCTCAAGGGCACCATCATGAACAGCGGGGCCGACTGGCAGGTGGTGGCGCCCGACGGGACAGCCGTGATCGACACGCGCTATCTGCTGAAAACGGACGACGGAGCGCTGATCTACCTTCAGACCAAAGGCTACCGCTACGGGCCGCCTAACGTCATCGCTGATCTGGCAGCGGGCAAAAATGTCGATCCCAAGCTTTATTCCTTCCGGATTACCCTCACTTTCGAGACCAGCGACGCCAAGTATGCCTGGCTGAACCGCGCCATCGGCATTGGCTACGCGATTCGTCAGCCGAAAGCTGTAGTGTACGACGCTTATCTCGTCAAATAGAGCAGCTTCCATAATTACGACATTTGGAGAACCTCACCCCAAATGTCTCCATCATTCCAGCTGCTCGTCTAAAGCCACTCGCTTTGCTCGGCATAAAAAGCCACAAAAAAAATGGGCTTTTTATGCAAACTGCTCTAAAGGAACCCAACTATGACCTCCACCCTGAACAAACCCGCCCACTGGCTGCTGAGCGACGCGGCCCCCTTTACTCCCGAGGATTTCGACGACACCACCCGCAGCATCGCCGAATTGACCCAGCAGTTTGTAGACCGCGAACTGATGCCGCGCATGGCCGAACTGGAAAGCAAGCCCGACGGCCTGAACGCCCAACTGCTGCGCCAGGTGGCCGAGCTGGGCTTTTTCCAGACTGAGGTGGCCGAGGACGAGGGCGGCCTGGATCTGCCCAAAGTGTCCAGCACGGTCATTTCCGAGAAGCTCGGCGGAACGGGCGGCTTTGGCGTGACCTTCGGCGGGCAAGCGGGCATCGGGCTGCTGCCGCTGGTGTATTTCGGCACGCCCGCGCAGAAGGCGAAATACCTCGACAAGCTGATGAGCGCCGAGTGGATTGCCGCCTACGCCCTCACCGAACCCGGCAGCGGCTCGGATGCGATGGGCGCCCGCACCACCGCCGTGCTAAGTGACGATGGCAGTCACTACGTTCTGAACGGCAGCAAGATGTGGATTACCAACGCGGGCATCGCCGACCTGTTCACGGTTTTCGCGCAGATTCGCACGCCGGAAGGCAACAAGTTCAGCACCTTCCTGATTGAGCGCGGCTTTCCGGGGGTGCGGGTGGGCCGCGAGGAGCACAAGATGGGCCTGCACTCGTCGAGCACCTGCGCGGTCTTTTTCGAGGACGCGCAGATTCCGGCGGAAAACCTGCTGGGGCAGCCCGGCGACGGGGCCAAAATTGCCTTCAACATCCTGAACATCGGGCGCTACAAGCTCGGCGCGGGTGGCGTGGGCGCGGCCAAAGATGCGCTGGCCGTGGCCCTGGCCTACGCGCAGGAGCGCCAGCAATTCGGGCAGCCCATCAGTAACTTCGGGGCGGTGCGTGAGAAGCTGGCGAACATTTCCGCCGAGATTTACGCCGTCGAGAGCGCTGTCTACCGCACGGTGGGCAGCATCGACGCGGCGGTGGCGGGCGGTCAGGACAAGCTGGGGGCCATCGAAGCCCACGCCGCCGAGGCGAGCATGGTCAAGGTGCTGGGCACCGAACTGCTGGACTACGCCGTCGACGAAGGGGTGCAGATTCACGGCGGCTACGGCTTCAGCGGCGAGTACGACATCGAGCGCCAGTACCGCGACAGCCGCGTGCAGCGCATCTTCGAGGGCACCAACGAGATCAACCGTCTGCTGATTCCGGTGCGTACCCTGTCGGGGCTGCCTGCCGAAGAACTGGCCGTGCAGGACGCGGGCGACGACGTGGCCCAGGTCATCAGTGACATGCGGGCGTTGAGCACTGGGTTGCTGCGGCAGGCCTCTGAGAAGTACGGCAAGGGCCTACGCCAGGAGCAGGCCGTGGTGCTGCGGCTGGCCGACCTGCTGATGCTGACCTACGCGGCGACCAGTGCCCAGGGCCGTACCCATAAGCTGGGTAGCCCGGCAGACGCGGCAGCCAGAACGCGCCTGTATGTTGCCCGCGCCGCCGGACGCTTTGCCCAGACGGTGGCCGAGCTAAGGCATGTGCTCCCACTGAGTGCCGATCAGCAGATAGGGCTGGCACGGCTGGCGAGTGGGCCGCTCGACGTGATCGCGGCGCAACAGGCGGTGGCGGAGTTGCTGATTAAGCACTGAATTTCGACCTTAAAACAGCCCCGGCAAGTGTTCTTTACGTAAAGAACACTTGCCGGGGCTGTTTTAGAGCGTAGGTTTTTAGCGTTCAGCACGCAAATCGGTTACGCGCTTGAGCTTACCGCCCTCGCTGCGGGGCAGGCTGCCGGGCACATGCAGTTCGCAGTGAACCGACACGCCGACCTGCGCCTTGATCTGCTTCTGAATTTCCTTTTGCAGGGCGGGGCTCTCGCTCTCGGTCTCGACTTGCAGGGTCAGGTCGTCCATCAGGCCGGTGCGGGTCAGCACGACGTGGTAGTGCGGGCTGGTCTGTCCCATGCCGGTCAGCACGGCTTCCAGCTGGGTCGGGTACACGTTGACGCCGCGCAGGATAATCAGGTCGTCGCTGCGGCCCCGGATCTGGGCCATGCGGCGGCTGGTGCGCCCCGACGGACTCTCGCCGGGCATTAGGCAGGTAATGTCGCCGGTCCAGTAGCGCAAAATGGGCATGGCGGTGCGGGTCATGCTGCTCAGCACGAGCACGCCGTATTCGCCGTCGGGCAGCAGCTCGCCGGTTTCAGGGTCCACGATTTCCGGATAAAAATGGTCTTCCCAGATGTAGCTGCCATTTTGCTCGTTCACGTCCTCGTTGCTCACGCCCGGCCCGATCACTTCCGACAGCCCGTAGATGTTGCAGGCTTTGACACCCAGCTTTTCCTCGATCTCGCGGCGGGTCTTGTCGGACCACGGTTCGGCCCCCAGCAGGGCGTATTTCAGGCTGATGTCCTCCGGGCGCATCCCGGCCTTTTTCAGCGCCTCACCCAGCACCAGGGCGTAACTGGGAGTCACCGAAATCACCTCAGGTTCCAGATCCTGAATCAGTTGCACCTGCTTGTCGGTGCCGCCGCCCGAAACGGGTACGGTATTCAGCCCTAGTCGCTGCCCGCCGCCGTCCAGCCCCAGCCCGCCCGTAAACAGGCCGTAGCCGTAAGCGTTATGAAACACCATGCCGGGCCTGGCCCCCGAGGCGTACAGGCTGCGGGCCACCACCTCGTTAAAGATGTCGAGGTCGTTGCGGTCGTAGCCCACCACCGTCGGCTTGCCAGTCGTGCCGCTGCTGGCGTGCAGGCGGCGCAGTTCGCTTCTGGGCACCGCGCACAGGCCAGTCGGGTAGTTGTCGCGCAGGTCGGTCTTGCGGGTAAACGGAAAACGCGCCAGGTCAGCCAGTGTTTTCAGGTCATCCGGCTTGAGGCCCTGTTCGTCGAATTTGCGCTGGTAGGCCGGAACGCGCTCGTACTGGCGGGCGACCATGTCCTGCAAGCTGGCAAGCTGGTGGGCACGGAGTTGGGCAACGGGCATGGCTTCGCGGTCGGGCTGAAACAAGAGTGGGCCTCCTCGGGATAGGGGGATGTGGGACGCTATAAGAACGAACGGTTGTTAGGTCATTTTAACCACAATTCGGCTTTGTCCGTGCCCTGTCCCTGAAGGCAAAACAGTTTTGCGCCGGGCGGCTGGTGTCTCTAGCGGTTCACGACTGCTCAGGATCTTTTTCAGCCTGCCGCCTCACCACCCCCCAACGGTGCCGTAGTACCCCCGACAAGACGTATCGGAACCGGGTCTATCGTCTCCCTTTAATAAATCAGGAGAAAATGTCGTGCAGATCGTCACATTTCGGCCTTAAGGTTTCCTCATACGGCACAGATCCTGGAGTATAACTAGGGCAGTCCAGCCCAGGAGGAATCCAATTCATGACCACCAGAAAACCCCGCGCCGGTAAGGCCGCTTCTTCGACGACCACCACCCGCTCTAAAACGCCCAGCGCCCCGGCGCAGGCCAAGCAGGACGCCCGGCCCCAGGCCGCCAGGGCCTCCAAAAGCAGCGCCGTCACGACCAGCCCGGCCCCCACACTGGTCAGGCAGCCTGAACAGCACCCTGGCCAGCAGGAGGTAACCCCGCGACTGGCTGACCAGGGCGATACGGTGTACGGCGAGACCCCCGTGGCCACCGAAACGGCGCAGGTGGCCGAGCGGCTGGAGGCCAAGCACGACGCCAAGCTCTCGGCGCTGGCCGATATCCTGCACGCCGAGCCGCAGGTCGAACTCGACGACATCGCCTCGACCCTGCTGGGGGCCTTCAGTCCCGATGAACAGAAAGCCCTGACTCAGGCCCTCAAGCGGCGGCGCATGTCGGCGCGTGACTATACGCCCACTGTCAACCTCGACCGCGTGCTGAATCCCGGCGAAGGCTCCGGGGCGTATCCCTACAAGTACCTGATGTCCCGTGAAACCTACGAGCACGAGAAATACAAGTTGCAGGTCGAGCTGCTCAAGTTACAGGCCTGGGTCAAGGACACGGGGGCCAGGGTGGTGATCCTGTTCGAGGGCCGGGACGCCGCCGGTAAGGGGGGCACCATCAAGCGCTTCATGGAGCACATGAATCCACGCGGCGCACGCATTGTCGCGCTTGCCAAGCCCACCGAGGAAGAAGGCGGGCAGTGGTACTTTCAGCGCTACGTGCAGCACCTGCCCACGCGGGGCGAGATCGTGCTTTTTGACCGCAGCTGGTATAACCGCGCCGGAGTCGAGCGGGTTATGGGCTTTTGCACCGACGACGAGTACGTCGAATTTATGCGCCAGGCCCCCGAATTCGAGCGCAATCTGGTTCGCAGCGGAATCTACGTCATGAAATTCTGGTTCTCGGTCAGCCGCGAGGAGCAGCGCCGCCGCTTCAAGGAACGCCGCGTGCACCCGCTCAAGCAGTGGAAGCTCTC
>JAGLBK010000152.1 GCA_018260275.1 Deinococcus sp. | reverse complement strand
CTGCGCGTTGAAGGCGGCAAAGTCGGCCCGTGACAGGTACACCTCGCCGCGCACTTCCAGCTCCCCCTGCAACCCTTCTAGCTGCTGCGGAATTTCGGGAATGGTCAGCACCTGCGCCGTCACGATTTCGCCCACGCGCCCGTTGCCGCGTGTGGCGGCCCATTGCAGTTGACCGTCCAGGTAGTACAGATTGACGCTCAGGCCGTCGATTTTCAGCTCACCTGTGAACGTGAAATCGTCGTAATCGGGGGGCAGGTTCAGCGAGCGGGCTAGTTTCTCGCGCCAGTCGCGCAGTTCCGCGTCGTCGAAGACGTTGTCCAGACTGGTCATCGGCGTGGGGTGAGGCACCGGCAAAAAGGCGCTGCTGGGTGCGCCGCCGACCGTCTGGACGGGGCTGACCTCATCCGGCAGGTCGGTGGCCCATTCGGGGTGCGCCGTTTCCAGCTGCCGCAGCTCGCGGGCCAGGGCGTCGTACTGGTCGTCGGGAATGTCGGGGGCGTCGTGCTCGTAATAGGCGCGGTTGTGGCGGGCGACCTCGCCGCGCAGTTCAAGGTAACGGGCGTGCAGGTCGCTGGCCGCACTGTGACTGCTCAAAGGGTCGCCGTTGGAAGGATCGGGGCCGGGCTGACTCATGCCCCTAGCGTATCACCAGGGCCGGGTTCGTTCTACAACGAAATCAATTTCATCTGGGCCGCCCGTTTTTGACTCGGTTCAACGGCTGGCATAATTCCGTATACTCGGTGTCAGCTCTACATCAACCCTTTTCCCAGGAGAATAAACATGAAGAAATTTTTGACCGTGGCCCTTGCCCTGACCGTTTCTGCCGCCGGCGCCCAGACTGTACGTGTGGGCATGGCCTATGACGCCGGTGGTAAGGCCGACAAGAGCTTCAACCAGAGCGCCTACGAGGGCAGCCAGAAGGCCGTCAAGCAGCTCGGCGTGCAGGCCAAGGACTTCGAGCCGAGCGACCCCAGCCAGATCATTCAGGGCGTGCGCAGCTTTGCCAAGGAAGGTTTCGACCTGACCATCGGTGTGGGCTTTTCCAACAACGCCAGCATCAGCCAGGTCGCCAAGGAAAACCCCGACCTCGCCTTCGGTCTGGTCGATGACGTTTCGCCCGTCAAGAACGTCGCCAGCCTGGTCTTCAACGAGGAGCAGGGCAGTTACCTGGTCGGCTATCTCGCGGCCCTGAACAGCAGCACCGGCGTGGTCGGCTTCATGGGCGGCATGGACGTGCCCCTGATTCACAAGTTCCAGGCCGGGTACGAAGCGGGCGTCAAGGCGGCCAATCCCAAGGCCAAGATCATCTCGCAGTACGTCGGCACCACCCCTGACGCCTGGAACAACCCCGCCAAGGCCAAGGAAATCGCGGCCAGCATGCGTGGGCGCGGCGCGGACATTGTCTTCGCGGCGGCTGGTGGCAGCGGCAACGGTCTGATCGACTACATCAAGCAGACCCAGTGCCTCAAGGCCTCGCAGCTTCCCGCGGGCGTCAAGTTCACCAGCAACAACTTTGCCAAGGTGCCCAAGAGCGCGGCGTATCAGGCCGCCTGCAAGGGCGACACCCGCCCGATGATGTTCATCGGTGTGGACAGCAACCAGAACTACCTGGGCGACTTCGACAAGAACCCCGCCACCATGAACCACGGCCTGACCAGCATGACCAAGCGTGTGGACAACGCCGTATATGCGCTGATTCAGGATGTCAAGAACGACAAGTTCAAGGGCGGCGAACACCGCTTCGGCCTCAAGGATGGCGGCATCGCCTACGCGATGGACGAGTACAACAAGGCCCTGATTCCCAGCAGTCAGATCATGAAGGTCGAAGCCATCAAGGCCAAGATCATCAGCGGCGCGATCAAGGTGCCGAGCAAGTAAGCCAGGCGTTCAAAAGGGGAGAGCCGGGTGTGCGGCTCTCCCTCTTTTTATTCCTATATGCCGTAAGTAGCTCCTGGCTACAGTTACGCGTGTTCTTGGTCAGAACAGCACCCATGAAGGGGCTTGACCGCTCCGGGAAAAGCACCCGAACCCGCTCTGCAAGCAGCTCTACGAGTCCACTTCCACCCAGAGCTACTTTTGCCTTCTCGCTCTGCTTCGCAGCTTTGTAAGTCCGCTCGGGGTGATGACCTAGTCATCACCCGGCAGGTACTTATCAGTGAATGTACAGACTGATATGTAAAAACAGGTACGTAGCCGGAACCGCGAACAGCAGGCTGTCGATGCGGTCCAGAAAACCGCCGTGACCGGGCAGGCTGGTGCCGCTGTCCTTGGTTTTCAGGGCGCGTTTGATCAGGCTTTCGCTCAGGTCGCCCAGCTGACTGGCACTGGCGACCAGAATGCTGTACAGAAAGGCGTCCAGCGGCGACCAGATGTGCGCCAGCTGCGTCATGACCAGTACCGTCAGAAAGCTGAACAGCAGCCCTCCAATCGCGCCCTCGACAGTTTTGCCGGGGCTGACCTCGGGGGCCAGCTTGTTGCGGCCAAAGAAATGCCCGGCAAAAAAGCCCCCGATGTCGGCGGCAAAAGTCGCCAGTAGCGGCAGGGCAAAGTACAGCAGACCGTGTTCGGCGTCGGGGGTATAGCGCAGCATCAGGAAGTAGCCCAGCAGCCAGGGAATGTACAGCAGGCCGAACAGACTGTAAACCACCCGCTCCAGTGGACGCTCGCCGGGCTTGATGACTTCCAGCACCAGCAGCGCCCCCACGGCGATGGTGAGCACCACTTCGCGCCAGGAACCGCCGACCCAGGGCACCTGCGGCCACATCGGCAGGCTTGCCACGATCAGCGCCGCTGCAAACACGCCCAGGCTGATGCGGCGCACGTCGATGTCGTTCTTGTCGAGCATCCGGATGTACTCGAACAGGCCCATCACCGACACGAACACCAGTGCGGGCAGCATAGCCCACCAGCCGATCCAGACGATCAGGCTCAGGACCGCGAAACCCACGATACTGGTCAGAACGCGGGTGCTCAGGCTTTCCATAGGCTCCTGCGGAGCGCGTGTGGCGTGTGGCGCGTGGCGTGTGGAAGCCTCAGCTTAAGCTTCTGCTGCCCTTTCCACACGCCACAAGCTACGAGCCACACGCCAATCACCCTAGGATTTCCTGCTCCTTCTTCTGGAAGGTGCTGTCTACCTTGGCAATAAACTCGTCGGTGACCTTCTGCACGTCGGCTTCCCCGCGCTTGATTTCGTCCTCGCCCAGTCCCTCGACTTTCTTGACCTCGTCCAGCGCGTGCTTACGCAGGTTGCGTACGGCAATGCGGGCATCTTCGGCATAGGTCTTAGCGTTCTTCACGAGGTCTTTACGGCGCTCCTCGGTCAGCATGGGCAGCGAAATAAAGATGGTGTCGCCCTTGTTGTTGGGGTTCAGGCCCAGATCACTGTCACGGATGGCCTTTTCAATCGGGTTCAGTGCGCCCCGGTCCCACGGCGTAATGACCAGCGTGCGGGCGTCGGGCGTGGTGATGCTGGCCACCTGGTCGATGGGCACCTGCGAGCCGTAGTAGTCCACCACGATTTTCTTGAGGATGCCGGGGTTGGCGCGGCCCGTCCGCAGCACCGAGAGGTTGTTGTCCAGGGATTCGATGGCCTTGCCCATTTTCTCGCGGGTGTCGGCGGTAATTGATTTGAGGTCGGGCATGGGAAGTTCTCCTTGCGGTTGGGAATTCGAGCTTGGAATGTGGGTAGTTTAGCGGATGGTACGCGGGAAGCGGTGCGCGGTACGCAGGAAAATCAACACCGTGTACCGCCAACCGCGCACCGCGAACTAGCTCTTAATCAGCGTCCCCACCCGTTCACCCCGGAACAGCCGTTCCAGATTGCCTTCCTGGAAAATGTCGAAGACCACGATGGGCAGGTTCTTGTCCATGCATAGCGTCAGGGCGGTGGCGTCCATGACTTCCAGGCGCTGCTCCACGACTTGCAGGTGAGTGATGTCCTTAATCAGTTTGGCGTCGGGGTTCTTGCGCGGGTCGGAGTCGTACACGCCGTCTACCTTGTTTTTTGCCATCAGCACCACGTCGGCCCCGATTTCCAGGGCCCGCAGCGTGCTGGTGGTGTCGGTGGTGAAAAACGGCGCACCGTTGCCGCCGCCCAGAATGACCACGCGGCCCTTTTCCAGGTGGCGAATGGCCCGGCGGCGAATGTAAGGCTCGGCTACCGAGGGCATCTGAATGGCGCTCATGACGCGGGTGGGCGTTCCGGCGCTTTCCATCGCGTCTTGCAGCGCCATCGCGTTCATCACGGTGCCCAGCATGCCAATGTAGTCGGCGGTGGCGGCGTCCATGCCCTTGCCGTTGCGTGCGCCGCGCCACAGGTTGCCGCCGCCGATGACCACGGCCAGTTCTACCTCGGTGCCTTTGAGGGCGTTGACAATTCGTTTGGCAAGCTGGGCAGTGGTCTCGGGGCTGATGCCGAAGCCGTTTTCGTTGGCTAAAAATTCGCCGGACAGTTTCAGAAGGACGCGCTTGAACATAGGAACCTCAAGAATTAGTTATTTGAGCTTGCTTTGTGGCCCCCTCACCCCTTGCTTCGCAAGGCCCTCTCCCACAAGGGTAGAGGGTCAAAAGCACAGTGATTCCAGTTCTTAATTGGCCCTCTCCACTCGTGGGAGAGGGAGGGAGCCGCAGAGTGGCGGAAGGGTGAGGGGGCGTGTGACCAACTCTAATGTATTCACAAGCCCAAAAAATCCCGGCGACCTAAGGCAGGCCACCGGGAAAAGTCTCAACTTATGGCCCGAAAAAAGGGCGGCCTGTGCAGCCACCCACTTTTGGACTTAGCCGCCGATTTCAAAGCGGATAAATTTCTTGACCTTGGCGTCGCCCAGGTACTTCTGCACGGTCAGGCTGTTGTCTTTCACGAAGCCCTGCTCGCCCAGCACTTTTTCCTGGTAGAACTTGCCAATCTGGCCCTCGACAATCTTCTCGACGATCTGCTGGGGCTTGCCTTCGTTGAGCGCCTTATTGGTCAGGATTTCGCGCTCTTTTTCAATGTCGCTGCTGTCCACTTCGTCGCGGTGCAGGAACTGGGGGCGCTCGGCAGCCACGTGCAGGGCCACGTCCTTGGCCTTGGCGTCGTCGCCGCCTTCGAGGTCCACCAGCACGCCGATTTTGCCGTTGCTGTGAACGTACCCGGCGACCTGGGTGCCTTCGATGTACTCCACACGGTTCAGCACGATGTTCTCGCCAATTTTACCGGCAGTCGCGGCGACCATTTCGCCGACCGTTTCGTTGCCCACCTTGAAGTTCTTGAAGGTTTCCAGGTCGCTGGTCTTGGCGTCCAGGGCAGCTTTGGCAATCTGCTCGACCACGGCCTGAAAGTCGCTGTTGCGGGCCACGAAGTCGGTTTCGCTGTTCACTTCCACGATGGCGGCACGGTTGCCGTCCACCACGAAGCGCACCAGACCTTCCTTGGCTTCACGGTCACCCTTTTTGACGGCGCGGGCAATGCCGCGTTCGCGCAGCAGGGCCACCGCTTTTTCTTCGTTACCGTCGGCGTCGGCCAGGGCCTTTTTGACGTCCATCATGCCAGCGCCGGTCATTTCGCGGAGTTTCTTGATTGATTCCATCATGGTTGGTTCCTCCTGAAGGGGGTAAGTATCTGGGGAAAATGTCTTGCAAAAGGGGGCGGCCCCAAGTCTGTGCTGGACACGCCCCCCGCTTTACCGCGCCGTTAGCTCAGCTGCGGCCCTGGGTGCTGCTGACCTGGGTGGTCTCGTCCTGCACGGGTTCGCTGCCGCCTTCGCCTTCCTCGCCCTGCTCAGGAACGCTGCTGACTTCCTCGTGGCCGCCACGGGCCTCGACCAGCAGGTCGCCGATGCGGTGGGTAATCAGCTGAATGCTGCGAATGGCGTCGTCGTTGCCGGGGACGATGTAGTCGATCACATCGGGGTCGCTGTCGGTGTCGGCCAGCGCAATCACTGGAATTCCCAGTTTGTTGGCTTCCTGCACGGCAATGACTTCTTTGGTGGGGTCGACTACAAAAATGGCGTCGGGCAGACGGTTCATCTTGCGGATGCCACCCACGAAACGCAGCAGGCGCTCACGCTGCGCGGCCAGTTCGATGCGCTCGGCCTTGGGGCGGTCGTTGATGCGGCCCGACTCGAACAATTCTTCGAGTTCGTTCAGACGGTCGACGCGGCCACGGATGGTCTTGAAGTTGGTGAGCATGCCGCCCAGCCAGCGGCTGGTGACGTAGGGCATCCCGGTGCGGCGGGCTTCGAGTTCCACGATTTCCTGGGCCTGCTTCTTGGTGCCCACGAACAGGATGGTGCCGCCGCGCTCAGCGAGGTCCTTGATGTAGTCGAAGCTGCGGTCGACCTGCTTGAGGGTCTTTTGCAGGTCGATGATGAAAATACCGTTGCGCTCGGCGAAGATGAAGCGCTTGAACTTGGGGTTCCAACGCTTGGTTTCGTGACCGAAGTGAACTCCGGCTTCCAGCAACTGCTTCATGGAGATGTACGACATTTAAGCTCCTGAGCGTTAAGTGGGAAAA
>JAGLBK010000151.1 GCA_018260275.1 Deinococcus sp. | reverse complement strand
GTTCAATCAGCCCTGGGTGGAAAAACAGCTGCGCGAGGGTGCGAGGCTGGTGCTGACGGGCCGCGTCAAGAAGTTCGGGCGCAGCGTGCAACTGGGCGTGGAGCACCTGGAAACGGTGGACAAGGCCAGTGAGAGCCTCAGCACGGGCCGCATCGTGGGCGTGTACGACAGCAAGGAAGGCATTTCGCAGGAGTTTTTACGCAAGGCCGCGCACGCCGCGCTGCGTTCGGCCCCGCTGGACGACTATCTGCCGGTGCACTGGCGCAAAAAGTACGGCGTGACCGACCTGGGCGACGCGCTGTGGGGCATCCATTTTCCCTCCGATGAGGCGCAACTGGCGCGGGCCAATCACCGCCTGCGCTTTGACGAATACCTTTTTTTAGAGCTGCGGATGCTGCTGCAAGGTGAGGACGCCGTATTGCAAGGCAAACGCTTCGAAGCGCGGGGCGAGGACATCAACACCTTCGAGGCCGCGCTGCCCTTCCGCTTCACCAACGCCCAGCGCCGCGTGCTGCTGGAAATCACCGACGACATGAGAAGCGACCAGCAGATGGCCCGACTGGTGCAGGGCGACGTGGGCAGCGGCAAAACGGCAGTGGCCGCCTGTGCGCTGTATCTGGCCGTGCGCGACGGCTACCAGGGGGCGCTGATGGCCCCCACCGAGATTCTGGCGCGGCAGCACTACGCCAACCTCAGCGGGTATCTGGGCGGGCTGGACGTGCGGGTGGGCCTGCTGATCGGCGCGATGACCCCGAAGGCCAAGCTGGACATGCAGACCCGGATTGCCGAGGGCGACGTGGATATCGTGGTGGGTACCCAGGCGCTGATTCAGGAAAACGTGCAGTGGGACAACCTGGGGCTGGCGGTGGTGGACGAGGAACACCGCTTCGGCGTGCAGCAGCGGCGCAGGCTGCTGGCGAGCCGCCCGGACGTGCTGGTGATGTCGGCCACGCCCATCCCGCGTTCGCTGGCGCTGACGGCTTACGGCGACCTGGAACTGAGCATCATCGACGAGTTGCCGCCGGGCCGCACACCCATCGAGACCAAGCTGCTTCAGGACACCGCCCGTCAGCAGGCCTACGGCTTCGTGATGGGCCAGATTCGCCAGGGACGGCAGGCATATGTGGTCACCGCGCTCATCGAGGAAAACGAGAACCTGGAACTGCTGGCCGCCACGCAACTGGCCGAGGATTTGAAAACGATTCTGCCCGAGGCCCGCATCGACCTGCTGCACGGCAAAATGTCCGCCACTGAGAAGGATTATGTAATGGAGCGGTTCCGGGCGCGGGAGTTCGACATTCTGGTGTCCACCACCGTGATTGAGGTCGGTGTAGACGTGCCCAACGCCACCGTGATGGTCATTGAAAACGCTGAACGCTTTGGCCTGGCGCAGTTGCACCAGTTGCGCGGGCGGGTCGGGCGCGGGGCGCACCAGAGCTACTGCCTGCTGATTGCGGGCGAACACAGCCAGAAGACCCGCAAGCGGCTGAAAATCATCGAGAGCAGCACCGACGGCTTCGTGATTGCCGAGGCCGACCTGAAGCTGCGCGGCCCCGGCGAGATTCGCGGCACCCGCCAGAGCGGGATTCCCGACCTGCGGCTGGCCGACCTCGCCAACGACGAGGAAATCATCGTGCAGGCGCGGGAACTTGCCAAGCACATTTTGGCGAATGACCCCCGGCTGGAGCACCCGCGTTTGCAGTATTTGAGGTCGGAATTGCAGAACCGGAGTTCCAGTGTGGCTTACCGGGAAGTAATTTGATTATTTGCCGAATGGAGCTATTTCGGATCATAATTACTTAATCGGATGAAAGAGGGCTTATGCCGTGCATAATTTCAACAAACACCAGGGAACTTAAAATTTAATTTGAGATGAGATTTACACTGGACTGGGGCTTATATTAATGAATTTTAAAATACACTGGAAAAATGAGATTCATAACCTTTTCAAAGAAGATGACATAGAATTAATTACCAAAACTGTAAGAAAACAGGCTGAAGAATATGGTATCGCAATATCACTTGTATTGCAAAATGAAAAAGGAGATATGCTCTCTATAGATATAGGTGGAGAATATAGTTATGCAGATGCCAAGGTAAATGTCTATTCTTATGTAATGATAGATGAAAGCTTAAATATACCAAGCTTTGAATTCTCAATACAAGGAAGCTACAGTGGAGTCGAGTCTCCTACAGTAGTCAATTATATAGACGCAGAAAATGATATGTTTAAATTTGTCAGATCGGAGGATTTCATAGATACTTCCCGTTGATTTAAATGTGCAGAGTCCCGAGAGAGCTGAATCTTAATACGCTATAAGCCGAACAAATTGACCCGTATCAAGCCGTTGAAAACGTTCTTCCATGGCCAAAACTGGTAACCTCGATGAAAGATTGTGCCACCACTCAAAATGTCAGGCATCTTGACCTGATGTATCGGCTTTCCCAATTCTTCCAGAAAGCCAGAGTGATTGACGACCAGCCCGTCAGCGACTGGCGGCGGCTGGTTTATGTTCACCCGGCCAATGCCGAAGCGGGGAGCGTGGAGGCGTACTGGAAGGAGTTATAACTCCATTCAACACCACCAGTTTCGGTAACAAAATCCAGCTTTACCCCTGCGGCAATTCCCGTACGTGGTCTTCAATCAGGCCGCCGCCCAGCAGCCTCGGCCCGGCATACAGCACCGCGCTCTGTCCCGGAGCCACGGCAAACTGCGGCTCGGCAAATTCCAGCTCGAAGCCGTGCTCGTCGGCATGAATCACGCGGGCCTTGACGGGCGTGGTGCGGTAGCGCACCTGCACTTCCAGTTCACGCGGCAACTCGGCCAGGTCAATCAGGTAATTTGCCGCCGAAGCCCGCAGCCCCGGCCACAGGCAGTCCTCGTAATCGCCCACCCAGACGGTGTTGGTCGCCGGGTCGAGGTGAACCACATGCCGCACCTTATGCGTCTGGAACAATCCCAGGCCCTTCTTCTGCCCCAGGGTGTAAAACTGCGTGCCCAGGTGTTCGCCCACCACTTCGCCCGTTTGAATCTCGCGGATTTTTCCGGTGGCCTGCGGCAAATGCGTCGCCACGAAGTCAGAGAGTTTGCCCGGCACAAAGCAGATGTTCTGGCTCTCGGCCTTCTGCGCCGTCAGCAGGCCGCGCTCGGCGGCGATTTCGCGCACGCGGGGCTTTTCCAGTTCGCCCACCGGAAACAGGATGTACGGCAGTGCGTCGCGGGGCGTACCCCACAGAAAGTAGGTCTGGTCTTTGCGCGGGTCGTCGCCCCGGTGAAATTCGACCTCGCCGCGCCCGTTTTCAACGCGCTTAACGTAATGCCCGGTGGCGACATATTTGCAGCCCAGCATCTTCGCCTTCTTCACCAGTTCGTCGAACTTGACTTTGGTATTGCAGTTCACGCAGGGGTTGGGCGTGCGCCCATGCGCGTATTCCTCGATAAACGGCCCCACGATATGCCGCTGAAACTGCTCGCGGTAGTCCAGCAGGTAAAACGGCACGCCCACCTGCTCGGCCACCCGGCGAGCCTCGTAGGCGGCGTCGGGCGAGCAGCAACTTTCAAAGGTGTCCACCTTCTTGTCGTCGGGCCAGAAGCGCATCATCGCGCCAATCACCTGATAGCCCTGTTCCTTGAGCAGCGAGGCAGTCACGCTGCTGTCCACGCCGCCCGACATGGCACACAACACCCGCTCGCCCACTGGGGCCGGGGCTGAGTTAGAGGTCGTGGCAGGTGCAGTCATAACGCCCAAGCATAACAGGTCTGGAGACAGGGCAAACGTGAGATGTGCCCGCTCAGTTCATCTCAGGCCCAGGCGGTCAACCTCGCCCAATTCTCCGGTGCTTAGCACCCACTGGGCGGCGGCCACGTTCTGGTCTACCTGTTCGGGCCGACTGGCCCCGGCAATCACGCTGCTGGTCACGTCATTTGCCAGCAGCCAGCTGAAGGCCAATTCCAGCAGAGTATGCCCCCGCGCCGCGGCAAACTGCCGCAACTCCTCGACCACCTGCCAGTTGTGCTCGGTGAGATAGCGGTCATACGCGCCACCCGACGTGGCAATCCGGGTGCCCTCCGGCAGCGGCTGGCCGTGGTGATACTTGCCGCTCAGCATCCCGCCCGCCAGCGGAAAATAAGGGAGCAGTCCCAGCCCCAGCTCCCGCATGGTGGGAATCAGGTCAGTCTCCGCGCCACGCACCAGCAGGCTGTATTCGTCCTGACAGGAGGTAAAGGGCGTCCAGCCCTTGCTCTTTGCCAGCGCGTCGGCCTGCTTTACGTCGGCGGCGGGCATGTTCGACACGCCGATGTGGCGCACCAGCCCGGCCTGCACCAGTTCGTTCAGCGTGCCCAGCGTGTCCTCGATGGGGGTCGCGGGGTCGGGGGTGTGCAGCTGATACAGGTCCACATAGTCAGTCCCCAGGCGCTTGAGGCTGGCTTCCAGCGCCCGGCGAATGTAGGCGGGTTTTGCACCCTGCAACTGGCCGTCCGCGTCCATCTTCATGCCAAATTTGGTCGCCAGCACGATATTTTTGCGTTCGCTGCCCAGGGCCTTGCCCAGCATGTGTTCCGAGCCGCCCCGATTGCCGTAGATGTCTGCCGTATCGAACAGCGTAATTCCGGCGTCCAGCGCCCAGCGCACCACGGCGTCCGTCCCGGCCTGGTCGAGCCGCCCGCCGAAGTTGTTGCACCCCAGTCCCACCACCGACACCTGTAACCCGGAATGACCCAGCGCCCTTGTTTGCATAGGCTCATACTAACCCCGGGGCGGCCAGCAGACTTTAGAGTGGATGGCAATGCTCTCCGCCGACCTCCTTCAGACCGCCGCCGAACGCTTTGGCACACCGCTCTACGTTTACGACTCCGCCGAACTGGACGCCGCCCTGGCGCGGGTGCAGACCGCTTTTGCCGGGGCCAGGATTTTCTATGCCATGAAGGCCAACCCCAACCTGCACCTGCTGAGGCGACTGGCAGCGGCGGGCGTAGGCTTCGAGTGCGTCAGCCCCGGCGAACTGGCGCGGGCCGAGCATCTGGGTGTACCGGGGGGGCGTCTGCTGGTCAACGGCCCCGCCAAGTCGGACGGCGAATACGCGGCGGGAGCACGCCTGGGAGCGACCTTTATTGTTGACCGCGCCGAGGAAGTCGGGCTGTTGCCTCCCGGTTCGCGGGCGCTGGTGCGGGTCAATCCGGCCCTAGCCATCAGCACGCATGACCACCTCGCCACCGGGTCGAAGGCCAGCAAATTCGGCGTGACGCTGGAACAGGCCCCGGCGGTGCTGGACGCCTTGCGGGCCGCCGGACACGAGGCGCTGGGGCTGCATGTCCACATCGGCAGCGCGATCAGGGACGCCCACGATTTCACGGCGGCGTTTGAACGACTGGCCGAACTGCGGGCCGCGACGGGCAACGTGCAGGTGCTGGACGTGGGCGGAGGCTGGGGCCTGGACGCCGATCTGCACGGCATCGCGCACGAGGCCAGGGCCGCCGCCGAACGCTTTGGCGCAGAGTTGTGGGTGGAGCCGGGCCGCTATCTGGTCGCTAACGCGGGCACGCTGCTGACCCGTGTGGTCGGTACCAAGCGCACCGGGCGCAACTTTTGCCTGGTAGACGCCGGAATGACCGAACTGATTCGCCCGATGATGTACGGCGCGGCGCATCCGGTCACGCCACTCTGGGAAGGCGACCAGACAGATGTGTGGGACATCGCTGGCCCCGCCTGCGAAAGCGGCGACCTGCTGGCCCGCGACGTGACCCTGCCCACGCCGGAGCGCGGCGGACTGCTAGCAATCGCTGAGGCTGGAGCTTACGGCGCAGCCATGAGCAGCAATTACCTGAGCCGCTCCCGCCCCGCCGAGGTGCTGTGGGACGGGCGGGACTGGCAGGTGATCCGCAGGTGTGAGGCTCCGCAGCATATCTGGCAGGCGGAACTGTAACTGCTCAGAGCAGCTGGCATAATTACGCCATTTGTGGGACCCCACCCCAAACGGCTTCTTGGTCAGAACGGACTCGCTTGAGCAAGCCTGCCCGCTTCTTGACCAGAACAGCTTCTTGTTCAGAGCGGCACCCGTATGGGGCCTGACCGCACCCATGAAGGGGCTTGGTCGCTCCATTATCCCAGCTGCTCATTCAAAGTCACTCGCTGTCTTGGGCAGAACGGACGCCCCTGGGGACGCCTGCCCGCTGTCTTGGGCAAAACGGCTTCTTGACCAGATCGGCACCCTTGAAGGGGCCTGCCCGCCCGCTCGACATAAAAAGGCCACAAACAACGTGGCCTTTTTATGCAAACTGCTCTAGAGCTTGCTGAGCTTCGGATACTTCTGAATCGCCTCGTCTTCCGAGAGAAATTCACCCTCGGTATCAGGACTCCAGATCACCTCGGCGCGGATCAGGTCGTCGGGGTTGACGCTGCTGATGGCGCTCAGGGCGGCGCGGGCCTCGGCAGCCGTGGTCGCTCCGGCGGGGGGCAGATTGTTCAGCGAGTGTGCGGCCACGGCAATGGTCACGGCCAGATACAGGTCGCCTATGTCTTTCTTGTAGGTGTAGTCGTGGTGGGCATACCCGCTGT
>JAGLBK010000150.1 GCA_018260275.1 Deinococcus sp. | reverse complement strand
TTCAAGCGGCAGGATTTCTGTTTATCCCGTAATACTGGTTACCTGTTATTCGTTTTTGGGACTTTGCGGTTGCCCTGGCGTGAGGGCCGCCGGGATAGTTCAGACTTCTGCTTGGCTTTCCGTTTTTCCCAGATCTATACTGAGAAGTATGAAAAATTTGACCCTGATGGCCTTGCTCGGTGCCGTTATTCTTTCGTCCTGCGGCGGTGGCGGACAAAACACGCCCGCAGCTAAATCGGTCAGTGGAACGGTCGTAGAAAACACCACTGCCCCTGATAGCTTCAATCTGACGACCAAAGCCTGGACGGGTGGCGCAGGTCAGGTCAAACTGGTTAGCGACGCTTCTGCGTCAACGGTGCTGGCAACAGGGAATCTGGCAGCCAATGGAACATTCGCTGTTACTTTGCCCGCCAGTGTGGATACAAGTCAGATGACGACCATTAAAACCAGCGATTTGTACAGCACCCGCGCCAACTGTACAGGCAACCTCAATGTCAGTAATCTACAAGCCAAAGGCGTGGGTGCAGGACTACTGGTTAATGGCACAAAGAGCGGTGTAGCTCAGCCCCTTCTTTCAAGCGGTACGATTGATATGGTCAAGCAGACTGGAACCAGTAACGTGAAAGTAGGCGGACTCATCTATGTGGATAGCAATACCAATATTACAGGGACAATCACCTGTACTGACACAGCTTCAAGTATTCCAACAACTACGACTGTTACGTCAAACCTCAAACTGGTCAAAGGTTGGAACCTGTACACTGTGGCTGTAGAAGAGAACCTGACCGCCAGCAAGGTCACGGCCAAAGCGACCCTGAACAGCGGAGCTTTGCCTACCGACAAGTGGGTATTCGATTCAGGAATGTCGCCCCTGAGCCTCAAGTCACAGATGAAGTTGCCCAAAATCTTCTGAATTGAGCGGCGGTCATATAAACTGGAGGAAAGTCCTTGAATGGGGCTTTCCTCTTTTATTTGGGCTGGTTTTCTTTGTGCTGGGGACTGGCACGCTTGGGACCCTGGCAGTGGTGGCGGGCGGCGCTGCACTATCAGGCTCTCACCGCTGCCCGCTACAATCCTGGGCGTGTTGCCGACCCTGCCCCGTTATGTTCTGCGAGAAATCGCGCGACTGTACGCCGTTGGGCTGGCACTTTTCTTAATTTTGCAGATGACCGACGTGCTCAGCACCACCGTCGGCAAGGCGATGCAGTCACACGCCTCGTTCGGGCAGTTCATGACGGCTCTGCTGGCGATTATGCCAGACAAACTGAACCGCGCCCTGGTGATGTCGGTACCCTTCGCCATGTTGCTGGGGCTGTCGCGCCTGCAAAAAGACAGCGAGATCAAGGCGATTCTGGCTGCCGGTATTCGCCCGCTCAGCGTGATCTGGCCGCTGCTGCTGCCCGCCCTGCTGATTGGCGGGGTAACCTTCTACAACACCAGCACGCTGGTTCCGGCGGGGCAGGCCCGCTGGGAACGCACCTGGTACGGCATCTATGGTCAGCTTCCCCCTATTCCCAGCCAGGACAAGTACACGTATGCGCCGCAGGGAGCGCTGTATTACGCCGGACGGGTCACGCCGGACGCTGCTGGGCAGACCGCGCAGCTTTCTGGCGTGATGGTGCGGCGCGGCGACGACACCCTGACCGCGCTGGTCGGGCAGTGGAACCCGGCCAACAAAACCTGGACGCTGACCGACCCCTGGGTCACGCGCCCCGGTCAGGTGCCGACCCAGACGCTGGGGCAGTTGAGCGTGCCGCAGAACGACACCCTGCAACCCCCGCCCCCCGACCCGCGCAAGGTCAGCACCGTACAGTTGCGCCACGAGCTGGCAGGCACCGCCCTGACGCCCGAAAGCCGCCGCAACTACCAGTATCAACTGGCCTCGCGCTACGCCGACCCGTTTACGCCGATTGCCTTTGCGCTGGCAGCTGGCGGACTGGGGCTGCTGTTCAGAAGCAGAATCGCGGCGACGGGGGCCGTGGTCGTGTTTATCGCCTCGTTCTACGTGCTGTGGATCACCATGCAGTCGCTGGCTCCCGCCGGAGCACTTGACCCGGTGTTTGCCGCGTGGCTACCCAGTCTGGTTTTCCTCGTGCTGGGGCTGGTTCTGGCCTGGAGACTCAGGTGAAGAGGCGTGTGATGAAGAGGCATATGGTGAGAAGGCTAGTGGCGTGTGGCTGTTGGCTGGTGAAGGCCCGCAGAGCGCCTGCTGACTTGCACCTTCCTCCCCCTGCCCTTGGACCTTTAGACCCTGCGACTGTTCGCCGCGCCCGGCGCGAGGCCCGCCCATGACACGCTTCGAGCGTTATGTGCTAGAAGAAATCATCCCCGCGCTGCTGGGCGCACTGGTGATCGTGATTTTGCTGCTGGTGCTCGCGGCCCTTCAAGAAGTGATCGCGCCGCTGCTTGCCAAGGGGGCCAGTCCGCTGCTGGTCGCGCGGCTGCTGGCGCTCAACATTCCCTGGGCGATTGCTCAGGCGCTGCCGATTGGCCTGATGTTCGCCACCATTCTGGGGCTGTCGCGCTTGGCCGCCGATTCGGAGATCAAGGGGGCACTGGCGGGCGGTATTCCGGTGTCGCAACTGTTCCGGCCCGTTATGTGGCTGGCCCTGGGGATCACGGCCTTGTCATTTGCGATCAACGAAGGAATCGTGACCCGCGCCAAGATCCAGGCCCAGACCGTGCAGCGCCAGATCGTGTTCGACAACCCGCGCGTGATCGGGCTGGGCAGCCGCGATTCGGCGGGCCGCCGACTGGTGCTGACCGACGCCCTGAACCGGGCCATCAGCGTGGAACAGCTGCTGCCGGGCGGTGAGATGCGCGGGCTGCAAATTATCAGCATGCAGTCGGGACAGCCGCCGCGCGAGGTCATCACCGCCCAGAGCGGGCGTTTGCAGGGCAACGTACTGCACCTGCGCGATGGGCAGCGTATCTCGTACCAGATGGGGCAGCCCATCACGGTTTTGACCTTCAAGACAGGTTCACTGCCCGTGCAGGACGTGCAGGCCAGCTTCGACAACAGCGGAGGGCAACCTAAACCCATAGACCTGCCGCTGCGAACCCTGCTTGAACATGCCCGGCTCTACCGCCAGCAGCACGTTCCGGCCCCCGCCGAATTCACTGCGCTGCACCGCAAGTTTGCCGAACCGCTGGCGGCGCTGGCGCTGGCCTTCTTTTCGGTCAGTCTGGCGGTCTATACCTTCCGCAGCGGGCTGAACCTGGGCTTTACCTGGGCCATTTTGCTGGCGTTTGCGTACTACGCCACCTGGAGCGTCTTCCGGGTCATGGGCGAAAACGCCGCACTGCCCGCCGTGGTTGCGGCCTACTCACCCGACCTGATCGCGGTGCTGGCGGGATTAGCGCTGCTGTGGCTGGCGGCGCGCCGCTAAGAGTAGCCGCTCTTCACGCTTCACCGAACGCCTCACGCAAACGCAACCCAAAAACCTGAAAGCTGAGGCTGGGGCTGGCGTAGGCTTCGAGCGCCTGCTGCAAGTCGTCGAGCGCCGTGTCGGCCTGCGCCCGCTGGTGCGGAACAGACGTTCGCCACACAAAGCGCAGCGCCTCGGGGTGCCAGGTGGCGTCCCAGCGCTTTTCGAGCGCCTCGGCGGTTTCGAGGGTGGTCAGCAGGCCGGTTGCCAGAGCCTCTTGCAGCAGCCGGGCGTCGGCCAGGGCCGCACGGACCTTCTCAGCGTCGGCCAGCACCCCGGCGCGGCCCGCAGCGAAGGCGACCAGTTCCTCATCAGCGTTTTGCCCAGACTGCATCAGCGCCCGCGCCAGTTCCTGATCGCTGACTGGCGTGACGCTCAGGCGGGCGCTGCGACTGACGATGGTCGGCAACACTGCGCGGACATCCTCGGCCATGAACAGGAACAGGGCGTGGTGAGGCGGCTCCTCGATCAGCTTGAGCAGGGCATTGGCCGCTTCCGGCCCCAGGTATTCCGTCCCCGACACCATAACCACGCGGCGGCGAAAGGTGGGGCGCACTTCCAGAAATTCATAGACGTGCGTTTCGTACTCGCGGGCCTTATCACGGCCTTGTAAGACGGCCCCTACCGGAATCAATTTGCGCCGCGCCGCCTTGCCGGTGGTGGTGGTCGCCCTCGGCTCGACCAGTAGCAGATCCGGGTGCGCCCCCGCCGCCAGCGCCCGGCAAGACGGGCATTGGCCGCACGCCTCGCCGTACATGCCCCGCAGTCCGGTACAGTTCTGGGCCGCCGCGATGGCCCAGGCCAGCCCAGCCTTGCCGACCCGCGCTGGGCCCGTAAGCAGCAGGGCGTTGCCCCCAAAAGCCGTGGATTGTTCAAGCAGATGGGCGTGAATCATAGGAGGCGTGTGGCGTGGGGCCTGTAGCGTGGGGCCAGCGCCTGTTGTATAAGCCGCACGCTACGCGCTACAAGCACTTATTTTCCAATGGCCAGCCGCGCCGCCAGCACCTGGGGGAGCCCGGCTTCCATCATCGCTTCCTGGGTGCGGGCGACATCGTAAGGCACCCGGATGACCTCGAAGACGTTACGCGAAGTGTCGAAAATGGCGTAACTGGCCTTGGGATTGCCGTCGCGGGGCTGGCCGACGCTGCCGGGATTCAGGATGACCCGGGCCGCCGGGGGCACCATGTACGTGCCGCCGTCCGAAAGGGGCTGGGTCTTGATCCACTCACCGACCGGCGCATTCAGGGTCGCGTAGACGATGGGCGTGTGGGTATGTCCCACGAACCCAATGCGGCCCTGCCACTGCGTAAACGCCTCTCTGGCCGCTGTGACCGAGTCCATGTACTCGTCGAGACTCGACGGTGTGCCGTGGCGGTAACGCGCCCCCACCAACGAATCGTCTATGCCGTCGCGCCAGGTCCGAATCCACCGAATGTCACGTTCGGTCAGGCGGGTAAGCTGCCACTTGAGAGCCGCCGCGACCACGCTTTCTTTGTACTCGCGGGTGTCGTCAGCATATTCGAGCAGCATCTGGTCGTGGTTGCCCATGACGCAGGTGGCGTCCAGGCCGCGCAGGGTTTCGACCACGTCGTGCGGGTGCGGGCCATAGCCCACTGCGTCGCCGAGGTGCATGACCTGATCGTAACCGCGTTTTTCAGCGTCACTCAGGACAGCCTGAAGCGCAGTGTTATTGGCGTGGATATCGGAAAGCAGCAGTTGCCGCACAAATAGCATCATAGCGCGGTGCGGGGATTTTGAAAGCAGACCTGCACCACGGTTCCCAGAACATGTTCCCAGAGACAGGACGGAAATGTCGCACCCCGGCAAAATGCGCGTAGTGCGCGGCGGTGGTCGACTCTGGGCTTAACATGTCAGTGGGCTGCCAGAGCACTGGTCCGAACTGCGCTAGAACAGCACATCTCCGCCTTTTTTAAAAGCAAAATGCACCCGTCGCAGCGCCATCGCCTGAGCGCGGGACAGCCCCAGCCCCAGCGAAAGCCTGTCCAGTGCCCGGGCGTGCAGGGCCAAACGGTGCGGCGCGTCGGTATCCAGTGTGGCGGCGTACTCGAAGTGAATGTGGGGCTGCAACTCGTCTACCAGCGCGTCCAGCCGTTCCAGCGAATCCGATTTGCGGCGATTGCGGTGAATCAGGTCTTCGTCGTAGCGGCGGGTATGGAATTTGTGGTCACTCTGCACCCGGAATTCGCGGAAGCCGAGAACTCTGGCGTGTGTCAGGGCCGTAAAAATAGCGGTGCGCTCGGCAATCCCCTCGTGACCTTGCCGCCCGTGCAAGGCGAGGCTGTAGGGCTTTGCGTTCAGCAAATAGCCGACGCTGAGGGCATTTTTTCCGTCTTTACCCTTGTCGGCGCTGCCATCGGTGCGGATGTGAACTGTCTTGCCTACCTCGCCCTGCTCTGTAGAAAACTGTGCCGCGTGCAAGGTGGCCCGTTCTGCGCGGCCCAGTTCGTGGCCCTCGCCCAGTCGGTGCAGTGCAAAAGCCAGAGCCGCCGCCTGTTTGGCCTCTGGGCCAGCTTCTCTGGGGTCAAGTTGCACGACGCCCAGCACCGCCGCATGAGCCTGCGTCAGTTCCTGCGCCGAAAGGATGCGCCCAGTATTCATGACCCCGTAAGACACGCCGTCCAGCACATAGCCGAGCGCCCCCGACGCGAAATCAACGTGGGTGGAAAGGCCAGCAATTTGGTGATGGGCAAGCCGGGAACGTTCTACCACTGCTGCACCCGGAAATCCTTGAGGTACACGCCAAAAGGCGGCTTTTCGGGGCGGGTCAGGCCCAGCACAATCGGGTCGTAAATGCGGGCCACAGCGTCAGCAGTGGTCAGCGGCAGGCGAAAGCCCTCGGCGGTCATACGGTCACGCTGTGCCTGCGGCTCCTGCTGCGACACCCAGCCCGTGTCCACACTGGTCATAAAGATATTTTCCCGCGCCAGACCGGGGCCGCTGCTGAGAGTGAGCATATTCAGAGCGGCCTTCGCCATGTTGGTATGCGGGTGCTTGTCGCTGCGGAATCTGCGGGCAAACTGGCCCTCGGCGGCGCTGACATTCACTAGACCTCCTGCGAAAGTCATTTTGGAAGTCCTAGCGTGTGGTTATAGAGTGCGGCAATCAAGTTAAATCGGAGT
>JAGLBK010000014.1 GCA_018260275.1 Deinococcus sp. | reverse complement strand
CAGCCGCTCGATCTGGGACAGGGCAAGGCGAGCTACCCGCCGCTGCGGCTCCGGCAGGGCGACTGGACCTTCGACCAGATCATGAACGTGGCCGGCAAGACGGCCCGCTTCGACCTCGCCGCCGGGCCGCTGGTCCTCAGCGCCGTGCCGCAGAAGCCGCCGGTCATTCACCCGCCCGGCTACAGCGGCATTCCGAATGTCACGGGGGCCATGTATTACCAGAGCATCACCCGCTTGGGGCTGACGGGCACGGTCGCCGGACGCCCTGTTCAGGGACAGGCGTGGCTGGACCACCAGTGGGGCGGCATGGCCCCGGGGCGCGGCGCCCGCTGGGACTGGATGAGTGTGCAGCTCTCGGGCGGCGAGGACCTGATGCTCTACCGCGTGCTGAGCGCCGAGGGCCAGGTGGTGCAGACCTTCGGCAGCATCGTGGACCGGGAGGGAGTCGCGCACGCCGCCACCAACGTGGTCATGACGCCGGGCCGCACCTGGACCGCGCCCAGCGGCCACGAATACATGCTGAACTGGAAAGTCAGGGCCGACGAATTCGACCTCGACGTGAAAGCGGTCCACGACGATCAGGAACTGGTGAGCCGCAGCACCGGGGTGACGTACTGGGAAGGTCCGATCGAGGTGAGCGGAAGCTGGCGCGGCGCTCCGCAGACCGGCGTTGGCATGATGGAACTGGTGGCAGGCAGCAACAACCCGTCTTAAAGGGCATCTTGGCCGGGCAGGCCGTCGGCTGAGACTCGCCGTGCTATCGCCTGCGCTCTGGCTCAGGCGGGGCGTTAGCCCGCTTCCACGTCCATTCCAGATGCGGGCCGGGAAGAACGTCGGTGGCTGGTGCTCGGCACTTCGTTTTTGCCCCCTCGGTTCAGGCGTTGGGCACTGTGGCCCCTGCTGGGGTGTCTGGCGGGCGCGGTGGCGTCGTGGTTTCTGATTCGGTTTTATTTTTGAGCCTTTCAACTCCACGTCAGCCTCAGCCGCTACGCTATCCCCATGCGAACCCTAGCCCTCGCCGCCCTCCTCGCCTTCGCGTCTGCTGGGGCGGGTTGAGCAGATGCCGTCAGCCAAGCGCCTTCTTTCCTTTGCCCTGAGTGCTTTAACTTTCTTTTTTCTCGTACTTGTCCTGCATTACCAGTTGGGTAAGCATTTTCCGCTCGTGCAGCCTGCTGAAGTCTGGCAATCAAATGCGACTCAAGCCGCCATTCAGTCCTATGGCAAGCTGTCGTGGATTCTCCTGGGTGTTTTCCTAGCTGTGCTGATGCTGACACTTTTTTCGCCTAAAAAGTTTAGCTGGCTACTTGGGCCAATGCTGGGATGCGTTGCAGGTGCGATAGCCTCATACTTCCTGACTCCGTTTTACCTCTGACCGTTACCCTAACCACCTTCCTAAACCCTCAATAAACTTGACAACACTACACTCAAGTTTGATACTAGACCCATGATGCTTCGGGTCTATTCTGCGTTTAGACCTTTTGACCCTTAGACGCACCGGAGGTGCCACTTTGAATCCTGAACGCTTTACCGAGGCGAGTGCCGTCGCCATCAACGCGGCGCAGCAGCTCGCGCAAGAGAACCGCAACCAGAACCTCACGCACTTTCATGTGCTGCGAACCCTGACCGACAACGACACCGCCGCCCGCGCTCTGGCCCTGGCCGGGGGTGACCTGAGCCAGATTCGCGCCGCGCTGGACGCCGAAATTGCCAAATTGCCCAAAGTGCAGGGCAGCGACGGCCAGCTTTACCTTGACTCCGCCCTGAACCGCGCTTTTCAGAAGGCCGACACCATTGCCGGGCAACTGGGTGACAGTTTTGTGGCCGCCGATACGCTGTTGCTGGCGCTGCGTGGCGAGTACCGGGGCCGGGGTCTGCCCGACGAAGTGAGCCTGAAGAGGGCTGTGACCGAACAACGCAAGGGGAAAACCGTGACCAACAAGACATCCGAACAGCAATTCGACGCGCTCAACAAGTACGGCACCGACCTCACCCAGCGGGCGCGGGACGGCAAATTTGACCCTGTGATTGGCCGCGACGAGGAAATCCGCCGCACCATGCAGATTCTGCTGCGCCGCAGTAAGAATAACCCGGTGCTGATTGGCGAACCAGGCGTGGGCAAGACCGCCATTGCCGAGGGCCTCGCCATGCGAATTGTCAGCGGCGACGTGCCGGAAGGGCTGCGCGGTAAGAAAATCGTGTCGCTGGAGATGGGCAGCCTGCTGGCCGGGGCCAAGTTCCGGGGCGAGTTCGAGGAACGGCTCAAGGGCGTGATAGACGAGGTAATCAAGTCGGCGGGCGAGATTATCCTGTTCGTGGACGAGATTCACACTATCGTCGGCGCGGGCAAGACCGAGGGCAGCCCCGACGCGGGCAACATGCTTAAGCCTGCGCTGGCACGCGGCGAACTGCACCTGATTGGCGCGACTACCCTAAGCGAATACCGCGAAATTGAGAAGGACGCCGCGCTGGAACGCCGTTTTCAGCCGGTGTTTGTGGATGAGCCGAGCGTGGAAGACACCATCTCTATTCTGCGCGGCATCAAGGAAAAGTACCAGACGCACCACAACGTGGAGATTACCGACCCGGCGCTGGTCGCCGCCGCCACGCTGTCTAACCGCTACATCACCGACCGGCAGCTGCCCGACAAGGCCATTGACCTGATCGACGAGTCGGCGGCCCGCCTGCGGATGGCGCTGGAAAGCAGCCCGGAGCGCATTGACCAGCTCTCGCGCCGCAAGCTGCAACTGGAAATCGAGCGCGAGGCCCTGAAGCGCGAGAAGGATGTAGACTCGCAAAACCGCCTGCTGGACATTGAAAAGAGCCTCAAGTCGCTGACCGACGAGCTGAACGAGGTTCGCAGCCGCTGGGAATCGGAGCGCAAGGATGTGGCGGCGCTGCGGGCCAAGCGCGAGAAGCTGGACGAGGTGCGCACCCAAATTGAAAAGGCCCGGCGCGACTACGACCTGGAAGTGGCCGCCAAGCTGGAATACGGCGACCTGCCCGCGCTGGAAAAGGACGTGCAGGAGCTGGAGCAGAAGCTCAAGACCGCCGAATTTGCCCACATGGAAGTCACCGACGAGGACATTGCCGCGGTGGTGAGCCGCTGGACGGGCATCCCGGTCAACAAGCTGCTGGAAGGCGAACGCGAAAAGCTGCTGCGCCTGGAAGACCAGCTGCACAAGCGCGTGATTGGGCAGCAGCGGGCGATTGTCAGCGTGTCGGACGCCATTCGCCGCGCCCGCGCTGGCCTCAACGACCCCAACCGTCCGCTGGGCAGCTTCATGTTCCTGGGGCCGTCGGGCGTGGGCAAGACCGAACTGGCGAAGGCGCTGGCCGAGTTCCTGTTCGACAGCAGCGACGCGATGGTGCGAATCGACATGTCCGAGTACATGGAAAAACACACCGTCGCCCGCCTGATTGGAGCGCCTCCCGGCTACGTGGGCTTCGAGGAAGGCGGCCAGCTGACCGAGGCCGTGCGCCGCCGCCCCTACGCCGTGATTCTCTTCGACGAGATTGAAAAGGCGCACCCCGACGTGTTCAATGTGCTGCTTCAGGTGCTGGACGATGGCCGCCTGACCGACGGACAGGGCCGCACGGTAGACTTCCGCAACGCGCTGATTATCATGACCAGCAACATCGGCTCTCCCCTGATTCTGGACATGCAGGCCGCCGGGCAGGACGCCAAGCAAATCAAGGCGGCGGTGCTGGAAGAACTGCGCGGCGAGTTCCGCCCCGAGTTCCTGAACCGCGTGGACGACATCATCGTCTTTGACGCGCTGACCGCCAGAGAGCTGCATCAGATTGTGGATATTCAGCTGAACAGCCTGCGCAAACGCCTGGCCGAGCGCCGGATTACCCTGCACCTGAGCGACGCGGCCAAGGACAAGCTGGCCGAACTGGGCTATGACCCCGCCTACGGCGCACGCCCGCTGAAGCGCACGATTAGCCAGTACATAGAAACGCCGCTGGCCCGCGAGATTCTGGGCGGCCAGATAGGTGACGGCAGCGTGCTGAACGTGGATTATCTGGATGGTGGGTTCAAGTTCGGCACGGGCGCTTTGAACTGATGATGGGTGATGGGCAATAGATGATGGAAAAAGAGGCTGGGGCTTTGGCTCCGGCTTTTTTTATGCTCCCATGCCATAATCACTGCAGTGAATGCGCTCACCCTCGCCACGCTCCGCGCATTCTGGGCCAGCTATCCCGATGCCGAGGAACCGCTGCGGCGCTGGCTGGGGCTGATTCGGCGCGGGAATTATCAGTCATTTGCCGAGGTAAAGGCTGACTTTGGAGACGCCGACTGGGTAAAGGGTTTCATCGTGTTTGACATCGGGGGCAACAAATACCGCCTGGTGGCCGAGCCGGACTTTGACACGCAGCGCCTCTACGTCAAGTACATTTTTACCCACAAGCAATACGACGCCTGGACAAAGGCCATGAGGTCAAAATGACGAATTTCACCGATGCTGCCCGACATTTTGAACAGCTCCACGCCGCCGCGCCCGAATTCTTCATGGAAATTGAGAACGACGACGATTTGGCGCGGGCTACCGCCTTTTTACACACTTTTGATAGGGAAACCCGCGCCGGGGCGACGGGTGGAACGCACCTTCTAGACCCGCTTGCCAATGCCCTGATGCGCCGCGTCATGGCTTATGAGGAAGCGCACTTTCCGCCTGCCGCCCCCGACATGGAATTGCGTGTGCTGCTGGACGTGCATAAGCTCACGCAGGGGCAACTGGCCGAGGCGGTGGGCATTGACCAGGGTACGATAAGCAAGCTGGCGAGCGGCAAACGCCCCTTCAGCGCCGACCATGCGCGGAGACTGGGGGCCTATTTCGGCGTGAATCCGGGGGTGTTTTTGTAGGCTGGGGCATTGGCTCCGGCTTTTTTGTCGCTCATGGCATCACTTCTGCGTCAGATGGCCCGGCTACACTTCCGCCATGTCCCCACTCCTGTTCAGCGCGGCTCTGCTTGCTTCCAGTACGGTTCTCGCTCAGCCAGTCGTCGTCAGTGACGTGAAACTGGTCTACGACGGGCAGGAAATAGGCCAGACCACCGCTTTCATTTCAGGCGGACAACTGATGCTGCCGCTCACCGCCGCTGCCCAGATGGGCTGGAAACCGCTGCTGGACACCGAAAATCATATTGTTGACCTCGCCGGATGCCTGCGCGTCAGCACCACACAGCCCAAAATGTGGGCGATTGGCAGCCCGCCGAGTCTGGGTGTCCATCAGGCTTCCGCCCTCGCGCGGTTGCCGGTCAGCGCCGAGTTTCGCGGTGGGCGCTGGTACATTCCGGCTAAAGCGGTGGCCGGGCAACTGCTCTACACGGTCACGTTTGACAAGGCCAGCAGCCGCGTGGATATCAAAAAGCCGACTGACCCGGCGAAAATCAATCCGAATGTCGAGGCGTGCTTGCGGAATATCGAGGGGAAGTAATACCAACCCCTACAGTAATGTGTGCATCCCAGTAAAGAGCTGGGATACACCCAACCCTTTCGGGGTCGGTATTTTTCGCTACTCGCTCTGCTCGGAAATATGGCCATAGTACAGCCATATTTCTGGCGATTGGTATAAGCACCATACTCCCTTCATGTCCCTCAACCCCGCCGAAGTCGCCCGCACCGTCCAGGAACTCCGCGCTGCCCGCCAGTTTTGCCCGCTGAGCGACGACACCATCGGCACTGCGCTGGGCTGGACGCCCCAGCAGTTGCAGGAGGCGCTGGATATAAAAGCCGACCCCGCCGACGTATGGCGGCTGCGTGACTTTCTGGTGCAGGCCATCAGCGATTTGGGCGGCACACCCGCGCCCTTCACCGTGCTGACCGACGACAAACGCCGGGCCGCTCAGGGCTGGTTCGGACAGTGGACGGTGCCGCCGACGCCACGCTGAGCCGCGTTACTTGCTGTCGCGCATCGCACCCTGACAGCCCGCATCCACTCCGTCGCTGTAGCCCATTTTGCCCAGGCTGACCATCTGGCAGCTTTTCAGCCGGTGGGTGTCCAGATTCCAGATATAGCGATTCTGGAAGTCGTCGCCTTCCATCGTCATCACGCGCAGCCAGCCCGCCGCCCCCACGGTCAGGCGCGGCCCCGACAGATTCAGCGTCCAGTTTTTGCTGCCTTCCAGCCGGACACGGTGGTTGTTGGGCGGCAGAACAAAAAAGGGCAAAACCTCCGCCTGGCCGCCGCGCTCCACCACGACCCGCAGGTCACGCCGCACGCTGATGCGCGACCCGCCCTGTTCCAATGTGGTCAGGGGTATGGCCCCCGCTAGGTCTTCCTGCCCGCTCCGGGCGTCAAAGCGGCGCGGCCCCAGCTGGTTTGAGAGGGCGTCCATGAGTTCCAGCCGCTGTCCCAGCACCCGCCAGCTCTGGAGGCCACCCGCCAGCGGGCCGAGTCGGGCCACACGGTGAAAAGTGGCCGCGTCGATCAGCGTGGCGCTGTCGCTGCCGACCGCCAGCAGGCGCGTGGGCGAGAGCTGCACCAGTTCGCTGACCCCGCCCGCGACAGGCAGGCAGGAGCGTTCGCGCAAAGTCGCCGTGTCCCACTGTTTGACCGTGCCGTCGTTGGCGGCGCTCAGCAGCGTGTGACCGCCTTGCCACAGCAGCGAGCGCACCTGTCCGGCGTGTGGCAAGGCGCGGCCCTCACCACAGCCACCGGGCAAGGTGCGTTCCTGGCCGGTGGTCAGGTCGCGCAGGCAAATGCCGTCGCCCCGCGACCCCAGCGCCAGCGTCCGCCCGTCCGGCGAGAAGGCCAGCGCAGTCACGGTGCGGTAACTTGCGTCCCAGCTGTCTTGAGTCGGAACAGCCGCGCTGGGGTGGTCAAGCTGGCCCGTGACCTTGCCTGTCGCCGCATCCAGCAGCTTGACCCGGCCCCAGGACTGCGCGTCTGGCACCCACAGGTCGGAGCGGGCCAGGGTTTTGCCGTCCGCCGAAACGGCCAGTACCGCCTGTTCGCTCCGTTCGTTCGGCGCGGAGGCCCAGCGTTGCTGGAGCGTCTGCGCGTCCAGCGCCAGCGTCGTGCGGCCCGCGAGGTACAGCGTGCGGCCAGCGGCGTCCAGCACGGGAGCAGTGGCGGCCAGATAACCCGACCTGTCTACCAGCCCCCGTGCCTGCACCGCGCCGCTGGCGTCCAGGCGCTCCAGCGTGCAGCCCTTGGCGGGCTGGCAATTCCAGCCGACCCAGCCGCCACCGGGCAGGGGCAGGGCGGCAGCGGTTCCGCATAGCAGCGCGGCCAGCAGCAGGAAACGGGACATGCTTCAGGCTAGCGGCCAGCACGTCTTGCTGGCATCAGCCGAAAGTCGTGGTCTGTGCGTCCGACCCTCTACAATGGCTGCCGATGCGTTCCCCGTTGCCCCGCGCCCGCGCCATGCTCACTCGACTGGAAACGGGCCGGATCGTGGTCCTGAGCGTGTTGCTGGGGCTACTGGTCGGTGGCCTGTGCATCCTGCTGCGCTCTTTGCTGGGCTGGTTGCTGCCGCTGGGCACCTGGCTGACCGGCTTTGCGCCGCCCGGCACCCCCGGCGACGGCGGCCTGCTGATGGCCTTTGGCGATCTGCTGCCCTGGGGCCTGCTGTTTTTGCCCTTTCTGGGGGCGCTCTATACCTGGCTGGTGCCCGCCGAACCGGGGGCGCCGTTTTCACAACTGGTGCGCGGTTACCACAACCGGGGGCAGTGGCCTGACCTGGCCGGGCAGGTTCGGGCGCTGGCCGGGACGCTGCTGGGACAGGCCACTGGCTTGCTGGTGGGCCGGGATTCGGCTTTCGTGATGGTCGGTCAGCTGGGCACCCGGCTACTCGGGCAGGCCACGCAGCTCGATAACGTCGAGTTCCGCACGCTGATGCTGGCCGGGGCAGCGGCGGGTCTGGGCACCGTTCTGCACGCGCCACTGGCCGCCGCCGTACTGATTGCCGAGGTGCTCTACCGCCGCTTCGAGTTCGAGTTCGAGGTGCTGATGCCCTGCGTGCTGGCCTCGGTGGCGGCCTACGCGGTATACGGCGTGTTTTACGGGTTCGGTCCGCTGCTCAGTGTACCCGCCGTGCAGGTGCCCGCACTGTCGCAGACCCCTGCCTTTTTTCTGGTGGCGCTGGGGGTCACGCTGGCGGGTTGGCTGCTGCTGCGTGCCTGCCGCCTGATTCCGGCGGCCTGGACCGATGGTTGGTTACGGCCCCTGTTCGGTGGACTGTTTGGCCTGCTGACGGCGGCTGTGGCCCTCTGGAGCACCCCCAGTCTGCTGGGCGACGGCATGGGCTGGTGGCAGCTGGGCCTGAGCGGTTTTCTGGGTACGGAAGCTACGGGCATGGGCCTGTGGCGCTGGCTGCTGCTGGCGCTGGGGGCCAGAATCGCTTTCGGGGGCGGCGTTTTTCCCTCGCTGGCGGCGGGCGGGCTGCTGGGCGTGGGGCTGGGGCAGCTGCTGTCCGTCGATCCGTCGCTGGCGGGGCTGATCGGCGCGGTTTCATTTCTGACCGTCACCCTGAATGTCCCGGTCGGGGCGACCCTGCTGGCGATGGCCTGGGGCGGAGACGCGACCCTGCCCGTCGCCCTGGTCGCGGCGGGGCTGGCCCATTTTCTCAGCGGCGAATCGGGCATCGTGCCGGGGCAGGTGCGTTCGCGGGCGGTCAGTCCCCTGCACCTCGGGACCGGGCTGGCGGTCTTGCCGGACACCGTGCGCTTTATCCCGCCGCGCCGCGCCGCAGCTTCAGCGGTGCCTTTCGATGTTCCAGCCGATTCCCTGGCTGATCTTCCTGGCGGTGCCGAGGCGGCTCTGGCCTCCCCGAACGAGCGGGAACTGTACCGCCGCGCCGTGCCCCGCAGCTGGGACGGCACCAAGTTGCATCTGCTGGCGCTGCCGCCCGGCGTGGAAGTTGTGGGCATCGTGCGGGACGGCGCGGTCAGGATTCCGCGCCCTGAACTGCGCCTCACCGCCGACGACGAACTGGTGTTTCTGGCCCGTCCGGATGCTTACGCGGCGCTCGAAGGCGTGTTGCGGCTGCCTGGAGCCTGAAAAAAGTTCTTCTCCACCTGGCGACCCCGTCCCATTCCCCGTCCTATTCCCGCAGCGCTGGCCTATGCGCTAAACTGCCCCCCATGATCCGCTCTGTACTTCTGCTCCGGGGACGCCTCACCTAGCCACCGCGCTTGTGTGACACGTCCCCGGCTGCATTGGCCGGGGCGTTTTTTCGTTTGTTCAAGCCGAATCAAACCGACTTAAGGAGACACCATGACGACCGAACCCACCAAACCCAACATCACCGAACCCCGTGCCGAGCGCTACAACCCCCACGCCATCGAGCAGAAATGGCAGGACAGCTGGGAAAAGAGCGGCCTGTACACCTTCGACGAGAACGGAGAAGGCGAAAAGTATTACGCCATGACCATGTTCCCGTACCCGTCGGGCAACCTGCACATCGGGCACTGGTACGCCAACGTCGCCCCCGACGCCCGCGCCCGCTGGATGCGGATGCGCGGCTACAACGTGCTGTTTCCGATGGCCTTCGACGCCTTCGGGTTGCCCGCCGAGAACGCGGCCATCAAGAACAAGACCGATCCCGCCGTCTGGACCTATAAAAACATCGATTACATGACCGGGCAATTTAAGCGCATGGGCACCATGATCGACTGGTCGCGCAAATTCGCCACCTCCGACCCCGAGTATTACCGCTGGAACCAGTGGTTTTTCATCGAGTTCTGGAAGCGCGGCCTGGCCTACAAAAAAGACGGCTTCGTCAACTGGTGCCCCAAGGATCAGACCGTGCTGGCGAACGAGCAGGTCGTGAACGGCCACTGTGAGCGCTGCGGCGCGGCGGTCGAGAAGCGCAACCTGAGCCAGTGGTACATGAAAATTACCGACTACGCCGACGAACTGCTGGATTTCTCGCACACCGACATGCCCGAAAAAGTCCGGCTGATGCAGACCAACTGGATTGGTAAGTCGGTCGGCGCGGAAGTGACCTTCGACACGCCCGCAGGCCCTGAAACCGTGTTCACCACCCGCCCCGACACCCTGATGGGCGCGACTTTTCTGGTGCTGGCCCCCGAGCACGCCAAAGTGAAAACCCTGACCACCGAGGAGCAGCGCGGAGCCGTAGAAGCCTACGTGGCCGCCGCCGGGCGCAAAACCGACGTGGAGCGCCAGCAGGAAGGCGAAAAGACGGGCGTGTTCACCGGCAGCTTCGCCACGCACCCCATCACCGGGCACCAGTTGCCGATCTGGGTAGCCGATTACGTGCTGGTGACGTATGGCACGGGGTCGATCATGGCCGTGCCTGCCCACGATGAGCGCGACTTCGCTTTTGCCAAGAAGTTCGAGTTGCCCATCAAAGAAGTCATTCGCGCCGGGGGTGCCGAGCCGATGCCAACGCAGCCCGAAGCGCCCTACTCGGGCGAAGGCCAGATCGTGAATTCGGGCGAATTCGACGGCATGCCCGGCGGCAAGGCGAGCATCGCGGCCATTGTCGCCAAGCTGGAAGAAAAGGGCGTGGCGAAGGCCAAGACCACCTACCGCCTGCGCGACTGGCTGTTTGCCCGCCAGCGTTACTGGGGCACGCCGATTCCGTTCGTCCACTGCGAAAAGTGCGGCCTGCAACCCGTGCCGGAAGATCAGTTGCCGGTCAAGCTGCCCGACCATGTGACCTTCGAGGCGAACGGCCAGAGTCCGCTGAAGAATAACCGGGAGTGGCTGGCGACCACCTGCCCCAGCTGTGGCGGCCCCGCCGAGCGCGACACCGACACCATGGATACCTTCGTGGACAGCAGCTGGTACATGTACCGCTACCTCTCGCCGCACTACCATGACGGGCCGTTCGACCCCAGCAAGGCCAACCTGCTGCCCGTGGACCTGTACACCGGCGGCATCGAGCACGCCATCTTGCACCTGCTGTACAGCCGCTTCTGGACCAAGGTCATGCGCGACATGGGCCTGACCGACCAGCACGAACCGTTTGCCCGGCTGCGGAACCAGGGCATGATTCTGGGAGAGGATGGCGAAAAGATGTCGAAGTCACGCGGCAACGTCGTAGACCCCGACGATTTGGTGCGCGAATACGGCGCAGACACGGTGCGTTCCTTCCTGATGTTCATCGCGCCCTGGGAACTGGGCGGCCCCTGGGACTCGCAGGGCATCAACGGCCCGAGCAAGTGGCTGAGCCGGGTGTGGAACCTGTTCTTCGAGGAAAAAGTGGCCGGTCCGGAAGAGAAACTGACCGACGCCGAGGTGCGCTACGCCGTTCACAGCACCCTGAAAAAAGTGGGCGACGACTTCGAGCGCATGAGTTTCAACACCATCATCGCCGCGCTCATGGAACTGACCAATACGCTGGTCAAGGCCAAGCGCAGTCCGGTATTCAGCACGCCCGTCTGGGAGGAGGCCCTGAGCATCTTCAATCTGATGCTGGCCCCAGTGGTGCCCCACATCGCCGAGGAAATCTGGCATGAGCGCGGGCAGCCGGGCAGCGTGCATACCGCCCCATGGCCCACCGTGGATGAGGCGGCGGCGACCCGCGGCACCGTGACCATCGGTGTGCAGGTCTCGGGCAAGGTGCGCGGCGAGGTCAATATTTCCAGGACCGCCACCCAGGAAGAAGCGCTGGCCGCTGCTAAAGCCTTACCCGATGTGCAGCGTTTTATAGAGGGCAGGACCGTCGTGAAAGAAATCTATGTGGCAGGACGAATCATAAATATTGTCGTAAAATCCAGTACTTAAAGGGTCGGTTTCTAGCGTCCTAAACAGCAAAAAAAGCCCCCGCGCTGGGCAGGGGTTTGAGGATGGTTAGAGGTTAGCTGTGGCCGGGGTCGGTATCGTCGGTGGGGCGTCCATGGTCGCCCGTGCCGTCTTTTTTGACCTGCTCGTCCGAAACTGGTGTCGCTTTGGGGGCGTCGGACTCGGGCTGCGGCGTGGGCTGCTCGTGCTCGGTGGATTTGGTCATGTCTCAGGGTAGGCCAGCGCCCTATAGCTGGGCATGAAAGAGTCTTCAACGGAACTTCTGGTAGGGCTTCATTAACCAGTAGGAGAAGTCGCGGACCGCGTCACTGGGTAAATATGCCTTAAAGTGTATGTCACATGAAAAAAATCACTACTTTTTCCTTAGTGACATTGGCTCTTTTCTATTTCGGCAATTTGGGAGCTGCTAAAGCGGAGCGGCCTGATTGCAGCCCTTTTAATGATAAAAATACGTATTACTTTGACTCGAATGGTCTTATTATATTCAATTCCCAATTGAATATTGAAGAAAATCAAAAGATATCAGAAGCGCCTATTAAAAACTATCTTAAGCGTTTAGCAACTACTTTTAAGACTCATGGCAGTCAATTGGTGATCGTGCCGCTACCATCGTTCGGATATGTTTGGGCTGGCCGTTTACAGCGAGAAGAAGCTGAAGGTACTCCCTCTACTGCGCTCATGGCTCCCGACTATCTCTCCAAACGACTCAGAATTAACGAGGAGCGATTGAAAATTTACCGCTCTTTAGGCTTTAGCACGACCGACTATATGCGCGACGCATTGGCGTTCATGCATCAGAATCCAAAGATCGACATTTACAATCGGCAGGATACCCACTGGATTCCAGCAGGTTCTAGGTTGGCAGCAAAGGCTGTTGCAGCCACTCTTAAAAAGTCAAACCCTACTCTCGCACACGAGCTGAATTTGAAACAGTATGACATCAAGTTTGGGACGCGCGATTACCTCAAGCACTATGGCTTTCCCGAGATCATTCGGGAGAAGTGCCCAACCACCTCATGGAAACCGTATACCGAAGATATTGCTACTGCGGAAAGCATCAGTTTGACGCCAGAAAGTCTGCTGGGTGACGGTTCACCTCCCGTCCTTCTGCTGGGTTCAAGTTATTCAACGCCTTATCTGGGCTTTCCCCCGTATCTTCAGCAAGAACTAGGGAATGACATTGTCAATGAATCTGTAGCTGGTGGTGGAATATTCGGCAGCCTGCGTAACTTTTATGCTAAAGCCGATGCGAGTGCGCGTTGGCCGAAACTGGTGATCTGGGAATTCCCAGATGACATCTGCAACTTCACAGAGCTTGAATTCCGACAACTCTTTCCATTAATGCTCAATTCTTCCGCCGTTGAGACGCACACCGGACAGTTGACGAATCAACCGCTAGTCGTGAATCTAACCAATCAAAACGCCGCCGGTCCGCAATACTTTATGGAATTTAAATTTGATAGCCCTCCAGAACGCGAGCTGCAAATCACGCTCAACTATGGCGCAACCCAAGAAAAGTTAACCTTGAGCAAAAAAACGGGGGATGCACCAGACCGCTTTGCAGTCGAGCTGAGTGGTTCACAGACTCTAAAATCCATTCAAGTTCAAAACATAGCGGATTATCAGGGAAAGGTAGTTGTTAATTTACGCCGATATGATTCCCAGGAGCTTAAAAATCTGCACTTGGATAATTAAGCTTGCTGGTTTGGGGAAATCAGTAGAGCAGCTGAATAGCACCCGCTGCATCCTTGAAATTCAGTTTGCTGTCTGCTCAGGTGACAGAATTGCCAGTTGAACTCAGGGAGCCTGCGCGGGTCCCCGAGTACAAGAAGATATGTGGCTCGGCTCTGGATATTCAGGAGAGCTTCCGACCGACTCAGGCCACGGCGCGGGACGGCGGGGGCCTTCTGGATGAAACCCATTTCCCAATTACAGTCGTGGGCACCAGTATGAGTGAGCTCTACGGCACACATGCCCTGGCGGACCGCCTGATGCGGGCGAGCAATGTCAATGTTCTGGACGGGGCTATCAGCGCTGGAGGCATGGTGTCGTCATTCCTGTCCTACGTCATCGGTCAGGACTATGCACGTGAGAAGCCGAAGTTCCTGATCTGGGAGCATGAAGCTGACAGCACGAATCTGGCAAAAGAGACTGATCTCCGGCAACTGATTCCAGCGGTGAAAGGCGAGTGTGCCTCGCCGGTTGTTTCCTCATCATTTGCCTTCAATGGTTCAGCGGATGTTCCCGTACTGCAGGTCGAAGGACAGCAGCGGTTGACGGGGCATGACACTTTCCTGTACTTCTCGCAGGACGACAAGACACTCAAAAAATTGACAATCCGTTTTGAGTACACTGACGGAAAAAGTGAACAGGTTAATCTGGAACGCTCACTCCGCGTCAATGACAATGGACGATATTTCCTTGAGCTTTCCGGGCAATATAAGGGGGATTTGAAGAATGTCTACATTATGCCAGGGCAGCCCAGTCAGGGAAAGGGAACAGCAAAGCTCTGCGTTTCTCCTGGTTAAATGGCAGGAGATTGCTTGAAAAGCAGCTGAATCGTAAATCGGAATTTCCGTAAAACGAAAACAGCCTCCGCTTCAGCTGCGGCCGGGCGGGCGCAAATGCTTAAAGCACCGTATTGAGCGGCTCAGGTCAGGCCATGCGCGGCAGGCTGACGGTTGCATCGGGCGTGAACAGGAAGCAACCGAACAAAGCGTAGGGGCCTTGCCGCCTCACCTGTTAGGTGACTTCTGTTTATTGGAAAGACTCAGTGCTAATGTTACTCAAGTTTCGTTGGAACCTGGGGAGTAGGAAAATGCCTGAATTCGATGCCTTGCTCAAGACCGTACGTGACGCCCTCGACGAGACTGTCCCGATAGAAGCCCTGCTGAGGCAAGCTATTACGCTGGCAAATGACCGTGCCACCCCGATGCTGGGGAATGTCGTGACCTTCGGTAAAGCCGAGCGCCTTACAGATGAGATCGTTGCTCTGACCACGCGGGTGATCATGCCGGACAGTTATCTGGTGACTTTCATGATGTGTGGGCAGCTTGGGCGAGAAGGGCAGCTCAAGCTGTGGAGTAGAGAGCGGCCTGATCACGTGATTGAAGTGCTCAGCGTGGAACAGGCCAGTCAGGCTATCTTCTCACTTGCAAGGCAGCATTACCGCCAGGACAGCAGAAAGTAGGCAGCCCGCAGCCCCTGAAAATCGTTGGGCGCACTGCTGTGGGTAAACAGAGGCAGTGGGAAACTTGAACATTCAGTGCTGGTGGGAGACAGAACCTCTATCATTCATGTCCCCTGAAGCTCTGACACATATGTTCCAGGCGCCCGCAGCCTACGCTGGGCGAATGACCGGACATACCAGCGATGAAGTTATCGGTGTTCCCCAGGAAAACCACAGCACCGATTCCGAAAGTGCCACCAAATTCCCAGCGCCCAAGGGTGGTGTGGTGCAGGATAGTCCCGGCAATTTGAATATTGGCACGACCAATGAAGGGCTGCTGGACGAGCACGGCAACTACGTGAAGGATGACGACAATATTCTCGGTGCCGTTAAAGACAGCTGAGGAACCCTTCCAAATTAAAAATCCCGCGCTGGCTGCCCGGCTAACGCGGGGATTTTTGCTGTAAAAAAGGGAAAATGATGTTAAAGGGCCTGAATTTATTCCTGGCCCTGACCTGCACCAGCCCCTATTTTTACTCCAGAGGTGTGCAGCTTCAGATTTCTCAGGCCCGGTCGGAAGATATTCTTGTTAAGCTGTTCCACATGGATTTTTTCGGTGATCTCTTTTTGTCAGGCCGCTTCAATGCCTGATGTTTTTTGCGCCACGGCAGAGCAGCAGAGCGCTCTGAACGCCTATATCAAGTTGTGGCGGGCGGCGCACGCCGTCGAGACCGCAGCACACCGCCACCTGACGGAACACCAGTTGACCGTCAGTCAGTTTGGTGTACTTGAGGCCCTCTATCACGCCGGACCGCTCAGCCAGCGCCAGCTGTCGGAAAAGATTCTGCGTTCCAGTGGAAATCTGACCATGGTGATCGACAATTTGCAGCGCGGTGGTCTGGTCGTGCGCCACCGTGATGAACAGGACCGGCGCGTCAGCATGGTTCACCTGACTGAACGTGGCCGCCTGTTGATCGCTGAAATCTGGCCCGCGCACGTCGAGGGCATCTGCAAAGTCTTCAGCCACCTCGGAGCGCAGGAGCAGGAGCAGCTGCAATACCTGACCCGCAAGCTGGGCCTGGGAGTCAGGGACGCGGAACAGGGCTGATGGCTGACCAGGGGAGAGGGCAGCAAGGGGTGACTCGCAGAGCTGCCTAGCAGAGGGGACCACAAGGCAAATTTTTCTGTCAAATGCTCTAGTGGACGGTCAACCGATTGATGCGGGGCTGGTGTTGACCCTCGCCCCCTTGTGGGGGAGGGCCTTGCGAAGCAAGGGGAGGGGGGTAAGTGGGCGAGGCTTCCCTACATTTAACGCTTGACGCTCCACTAGAGCGTAGCCAGATCTTCCCGTGTAGGGGCGTAAGCGCCTGCCCGCGCACAGGCCGCCGCCGCCGCCCGTAGGCCCAGCCCCAGGTGTTCGGTCCAGGCCGCCGCCGGACGTTCGGTGGCGCTGACCAGCACACCTGCACACAGCGCGTCGCCCGCGCCCACCGTGTCCATGACCTTGACCGGAAAAGTCGGCAGGTCGGTGCGGGTGCCGCCTTCAAACAGGGTCGCGCCCTGTGCCCCGCGCGTAACGATCAGCGGCGCGTCGGCGTTCACTTCCCGCAGGGTCGCGGTGGCCTGCGCCTCGTTCTGGTCCGGAAAGAAAAAGGCCATGTCCTCGTCACTGAGCTTGATGAGGTCTGCCTGCTCCAGCACGCGCCGGAACACAGCCGGGTAGTCGGGGTGCTGGTGAGAGATGCGGGCGTTAGGGTCGAAGCTGATTTTGACGCCAGCGGCGTGGGCGGCGTCCAGCAGCTTCAGCAGGGTATCGGCCAGCGGCCACCGCGCCAGGCTGATGCCCCCGAGGTGCAGCCAGCGGGCTGTCTGGAGCCAGTCTGCTGGCAACCTGGCCGGGTCGAACTGCAAGTCGGCGCTGTTTTCGCCCATAAAACGGTAGGCGGGCGGGTCTTTGCTGTAGACCACCGCCAGCAGCGTCGGGGCGTCGGTCTGCTGCAAAAAGCGTAGGTCAAGTCCAGCCTGCCGTGACTGCTCCACGATGTCCTGGCCGAAATTATCGCTGCCCACGGCGCCCGCGAAGGCGCTCGGCACGCCCAGCCGCGCACAGGCCCGCGCGACGTTCCAGGCCGCGCCCCCGGCATGGGCTTCCCAGCGGTGGCCGCCCGCCGTGACCAGATCGGTAAGGGCCTCGCCCGCGCTGACGATCAGTGGTAATGACATATGCAGCGCAGTGTAGGCGCGCCGACTGCCTGGGGTGCGCCCCACCACTAAGCAACCCGGTGCGGGGCCTGCAAATCACGCTATCCTGGGTAGTTATGACGGCCCCGGCCCCCACTGCTTCCCCTCTAAACACTCTGAACACCGCGAACAATACCGCCACCCTGACCATCTCGTGCGCCGATCAGCCCGGCATCGTGGCCGCCGTGTCGCAGTTCCTGCACAATCACGGTGCCAATATCATCCACAGCGACCAGCACAGTACCGATCCCAGCGGCGGCACGTTTTTTATGCGAATGGAGTTTTACCTCGAGGGCCTTGGCGTGTCACGCGGAACCTTTGAGCGGGCGTTTGCCCAGGTGGTCGCCGAGCCTTTCGGAATGAGCTGGCAACTGAGTTACGCGGCGCGGCCCAAGAAAATGGCGATTCTGGTCAGCAAGTACGACCACTGCTTTCTGGACCTGCTGTGGCGTAAGCGCCGGGGCGAACTGAACATCGAGATTCCGCTGATCCTGAGCAACCACGAGGACCTGCGCCGCGACGCCGAGATGTTCGGGATCCCCTTTCACGTCATCACGGTGAACAAGGAAAACAAAGCCGAGGCCGAAGCCGAGCAGATTCGCCTGATGCACGAGGCCGGGGCCGATTTCGCGGTGCTGGCCCGCTATATGCAGATTCTGAGTGCCGATTTTCTGGAGCTGTTCGGTAAGCCGGTCATCAACATTCACCACAGCTTTTTGCCCGCGTTCGTGGGGGCCAACCCCTACCGCGCGGCCTTCAACCGGGGTGTCAAGCTGATCGGGGCGACCAGTCACTACGTCACCGCCGAGCTCGACGCCGGGCCGATCATCGCCCAGGACGTCATTTCGGTGACGCACCGCGAAACGCCCGAAACCCTGATGCGAATTGGCCGCGATGTCGAGCGGCAGGTGCTGGCCCGCGCCGTCAAGGCCCACGCCGAGGACCGTGTGCTGGTCTATGGGAATAAGACGGTAGTGTTTTAAGGGGGGAGTGGTGAGTGGGAAGTGGGAAGTGGAGTTAGGACGCAGTTCTTGGCGTGCCTCTAAGAGCGTGTGTATAAAGTTTTCTCCACAAAACACACCTAATTGGGATTTCGTCGTCTAGGGCGTTAAAGTTTGCCCGGTCGCCCCCTCTGCAAGCAGCTCTACGAGTCACCCCTCACTACGCGAGGCCCTCTCTCCTACGGAGCTTTTCAAGTCCCACAAGGGGCGAGGGTGAAAAAACCGCGTCTGGGCGGCAACTTAAAAAACTTACCGACCCTTTACAAACACGCTCTTACAGTGAGGGTAGGTCAATCTAACTGCAAACCCCCGTCCACTTACTACTTACTACTCACCACTTCCCAATCACCACCCCCCACAGCGGCGGCCCCAGCACCACCAGTCCCACGACCAGCGCCCCACCACTGGCGACCAGCACGGCCCCGGCGGCGGCGTCCTTGGCTACCTTCGCCAGCGGGTGAATCTCGGGGCTGGCAAGGTCGGTCAGAGCTTCCAGCGCCGTGTTCACGATTTCCAGGCTCAGCACCAGCGCGCAACACAGCACGATCGGCGCGAGGGGCGCACGCAGCGCCGTCGCCAGAGCGCAGGCCAGCACGCCCGCCGTGACCTCGATGCGGAAGTTGGCCTGGGTGCAGTAAGTGTGAGTGACGCCAGCCCAGGCAAATCCCGCCGAACGCCACCAGCGCCGTAAATTGAGGGCTGAACCGTCCGACCTCATGGCTCGGCAGACAGCGCGGCTTCAGCCACCGCCCAGGCCTCCTGAAAGACCTGCCATTCGGAGCCGGTCGCGCCTTCCTCGAAGCCCAGCCCCTCGGCGTGGGGGTGGTCGTGGCCGACCAGGTGAGTCATGCCGTGACTGGCGAGCAGCGCGACTTCCCGCGTCAGGCTGTGCCCCCGCGCCTGCCCCTGCCGCGCCGCCGTGTCCAGGCTGATGATGATGTCGCCCAGGTGCGGCGGCATAAACGGGTCGCCCGGCTCCCAGGTCGGAAAGCTCAGCACATCGGTGGGCGCGTCCTCGCCCCAGTGTTCCAGCTTCAGGGCGCGGATGGCCCAGTCGCCGACCAGCACCACCGTGACCTCGCGGTCCTGCATGTCAAAGTGAGCCATGACCGCCTCCAGGCTCCGGCGCAGGGCCGGGCGCAGACCAGCCGGGGGTGTCTTGCGGGCGATCAGTTCTATCACTGGCTCTCACTTTCCCGCCTGCCAGTCACCGGTGTCAACTCCTGCCCTTCCGCGATGTAAATATATACAAAACAGCGGTTGTATTAACAGGAGTTAGGGCCAAGTTGGAAGCGCAGATGTCATTCCATTTCCATGCCGTGAACTTCAAAAAACGTAAGGGTATGCTAAGGTTTCCGTTCTGTCAGCGGGTTTTGCTAGACTGACGTGTTCAGGCGCTCTGTCGCTGGCCCCTCAGACTTTACCTCATCCCCGCTCAGCATGACCGCTCGACCGCAAATTCGCAGGAGGCTGCATGGCATCAGAAACCAAACCACGTGTGCGCACCAAAGTTCCCGCCCAGGACGAAGCACCGGCCGAAAGTAAGATCAAGACTCCGGACAAGCCCCGTACCCGCGCCAAGGTAGTCAAGCCGGAAGACGGCGCGGTGGCTGCTGCGCCCGCCGACGCTTCCAAACCCGCCGCTAAAGCCGACACGGCCAAAGACACCGTTAAAAAAGGCCCTGCTAAAAAAGACATTGTCGAAAAAGACACAGGCAAGAACGATGCGGCCAAGAAAGACGCTGTCAAAACGGAAAAGGCCCCCGCGGCCAAGCCCAAGGCTGCTACGCCCGCCAAGCCCAAAGCCCCGGCCAAGAAGCCGGCGGCCAAGAAGCCGGCGGCCAAGAAGCCGGCGGCCAAGAAGCCGGCGGCCAAGGCCGATGACGCGCAGACAGAGGCCAGTCCTGCGGTAGCCGATACCGAGGCTCTCCCGGCGGCCAAAAAGCCAGCGGCGTCCAAGAAGACGGCCAAAACTGTGGAGACCGAAGCAGCTCCTAAAGCGGCCAAAGCACCGAAGGCGAACAAGACGCCCGGCAAGGCAGCCGCTGCCCCGAGTGCGCCAGTGGCCGACAAGCCTTATTACGCCCACGCCAGCATTCAGGAACTGCTGAAGGGTGGTAAGGCCGCCGGCGTCCTGGCCAGCGAGGACATCGCGGCGGCCCTGGCGACGGCCCTCGAAGCCAACGGTCTGGACCCCGAGACCCCCGACGCCTTTGAAGACATGCAGCTGTATCTGGCTGCCATCAACATCGAAGTGCAGGATGTCGAGGAAGACGACGACGAACTCGACGCCGACGCTGACGAAGCTGAGGACCGTACTCCCGGCGCAGCGGCCAACGACGACGACGAAGAAAAATACTTCGACGACATGCCCCGCGCCGTGTCCAACGACCCGGTGCGGCAGTACCTGCATGAGATCGGCCGCGTTTCGCTGCTGACCCTCGAAGAGGAAATCGCACTCGCCCGCCGCATCGAGGAAGGCGAGGAAGCCCGCAAGCTGCTCGAAGAAGACCTCGACCTCGACGACCGGGGCCGCCGCCGCCTGATGCGCCAGATGGAAGACGGCGCGGCGGCCCGCCAGGGTCTGATCGAGGCCAACCTGCGCCTGGTCGTGTCCATCGCCAAGAAGTACACGGGCCGTGGCCTGGGCTTCCTCGACCTGATTCAGGAAGGCAACCAGGGCCTGATCCGCGCCGTCGAGAAGTTCGAGTACCGCCGCCGCTACAAGTTTTCCACCTACGCGACGTGGTGGATTCGTCAGGCGATCAACCGCGCCATTGCCGATCAGGCCCGCACTATCCGTATCCCGGTGCATATGGTCGAGACGATCAACAAGCTGACCCGCACCGCCCGCCAGCTTCAGCAGGAGCTTTCGCGCGAGGCCACCCACGAGGAAATCGCCGAGGCGATGGGGCCGGGCTGGGACGCCGCCAAGGTCGAGGAAGTGCAGAAGGTGTCTCAGGAACCCGTCTCACTCGAAACGCCGATCGGCGACGAGAAGGACAGCTTCTACGGCGACTTTATCCCTGACGAGAACCTCGACTCGCCGGTCGAGAACGCCGCCAAGACGCTGCTGTCCGAGGAACTCGAAAAGGCCCTCTCCAAGCTCACCGAGCGCGAGGCGATGGTCCTAAAGTTCCGTAAGGGCCTCGTGGATGGCCGCGAGCATACCCTCGAAGAAGTGGGGCAGCGCTTCAACGTGACCCGCGAACGCATTCGCCAGATCGAAAACAAGGCGCTGCGTAAGCTGAAGTACCACGAGAGCCGCACCCGCAAGCTGCGCGACTTTCTGGACTGATCTCTACTGCTTTCAGTGGCCCCTGCCCGGTGCGGGGGCTTTTTTGCGCCTATTGATAACGAGTTAAGTTGATGTCGCATCGGTGTTCAGGCCAAGAAGCTTGGCCGGGAGCTGGCGGTAACGAA
>JAGLBK010000149.1 GCA_018260275.1 Deinococcus sp. | reverse complement strand
TCATAAACTGGATTTCATGTACTGGGACGCACTCTGCGTTACCCCCCTCCCAGCCTCTGCAAGCAGCTCTAACGAGTCCCCCACAAGGGTGGAGGGGCTAAAAACCTCGCATTCATCGAGCGACACATTTGCCGAAACTGCACTGCCCTGAATCATGAGAGACTTTTAGGCACCACTCAGCTCCTTGTGGGGGACCGGTACAACTCGCACCGCGAGAGGTTGCGACTTGCGGCAGGAGGAGGGTGGGCGGTGAAGCCGTCTCAGCGCTGGAAAATCTAGTTTAATCTCCAGAGGACAAATAAATAACGCGTAAGTTCTGGGCTATCTTGCCAGCTAGTGACCATCAAAATTGGCCCCGCCTTTTCAAGCTGGGGCCAACGGTTCTGGAAGGGCTGGTCTGACTCAGGCTTTCTGCTCGGCCTGCTGCATGGCGAGGTAGGTCTGGTACTGCGGTGCGCCCCCCAGCATGTTCTGACCGCCGTCTACGGGCAAGATCACCCCAGTGACGTAGCTGGCGGCGTCCGACACCAGAAACAGTGCGGCGTTGGCGATGTCCTGCGGCACTCCCAGGCGGTTGAGCGGCACGGCCTGCGCCACGCGGCTGCGGCTCTTTTCGTCGGGGGCCAGACGCGCCATGCCCTCGGTGCCGTCGATCGGGCCGGGAATAATTGCGTTGACGCGCACGCCGCGCACGCCCCACTCGACCGCCAGGGTCTGGGTCAGGGCGTCGACGCCTGCTTTGGCCGCGACCACATGGGCCTGCATGGGCACCGGATTGCCATAGGCACTGATGCTCAGGATGTTGCCGGGCTTGTTGAGATGAACGGCAGCGGCCTTGATGGTGTTGAAGGTCCCCAACAGGTCGATATCCACCACAGTCTTAAACCCGTTGGGCGAAATCCCGTCGACGGGCGCCGGAAAGTTACCCGCCGCGCCCGCCAGGATGATGTCGAAGTTGCCAAACTGCGCCGCAGCCTGCGCGACAGCCGCTTCGAGCGCCGCAAAGTCACGCACGTCGGCGCTGACCCCCAGGGCCTGCCCGCCCGCGTCCACGATGCCCTGCGCGGCCTTCTGGGCCTTTTCGAGGTTACGCCCCAAAACCGTGACCTTGCAGCCGTGCGCGGCAAAACTCTGAGCGATCCCCAGGTTGATACCGCTGCCACCTCCGGTAATCAGGGCGTGTTTTCCGGCCAGTAGGTCGGGGCGAAAGGTGGTGTCGGCTTGGTGCGGTTGTGACATATGAGACCTCCGGAAGGTTGTGGTGGTGAACTTTGTGCCTATACTACGCGGCTGACTGCTGGACATGTCCCTGCAAGGGCAGGCCCGGCGGGCGGGGGGGGCTGCTCCCACGACAGACGAGAGGAGAAGAAAACAACAATGTCTACAGTAAAGGGTATGCCCCGGCGGAGCATCACGCCGCTGGCCCTGATGTTTACCTGCCTGGGATCGATCATCGGTTCCGGCTGGCTGTTCGGGGCCTTCAACACCGCTAAAATTGCTGGCCCGGCGGCTATCGTGGCCTGGATCATCGGCATGGTCATGATGCTGACGATCGCCCTGACCTACATCGAGCTGGGCACCATGGCCCCCGAGTCGGGCGGTATGGGGCGCTACGCCCAGTATTCGCACGGCCCGTTCGCCGGGTTGCTGGCAGGCTGGGCCAACTGGCTGAGCATGCTGGCTATTCCGCCTATCGAGGCCGTTGCCAGCGTGCAGTACATCTCCGGCTGGGCGTTTCCGTGGGCCCATTCGCTGGTGCGGGGCGGCAACCTGACCCTCAGCGGCCTGCTGCTGGCCACGGCTTTTATGGTGTTCTACACGTTGCTCAACTTCTGGACGGTGTCCCTGTTTGCCAAAAGCAACGCGGTCATCACCGTGTTCAAGCTGGTCGTGCCTTTGCTTACGGCCCTCGCCATGATTTTCCTGGGCTTTCATCCTGGCAATTTCACCGATGCGGCGGCGGGCGGGTTTGCCCCCTACGGCTGGGCCGCCGTGTTTACCGGAGTGGCGACCAGCGGCATCGTGTTCAGCTTCAACGGCTTTCAGTCGCCCATCAACCTTTCGGGCGAGGCGCAGAACCCCTCGCGCAGTGTGCCCCTGGCGGTGGTGGGCGGGATTTTGCTGGCGGGCCTCATCTACGTGCTGCTTCAGGTGGCGTTTATTGGGGCGATTCACCCGGCGCAGCTCCACGCGGGCGGCTGGGCTGGCCTGAACTTCGAGTCTCCCTTTGCCGAATTGACGGCGGCGCTGGGCCTCAACTGGCTGGCCCTGACGCTGTACGCCGACGCGGTCATCAGCCCGACGGGCACCGGGATCACCTACGCGGCCACCACCGCCCGCGCGCTCGAAGCCCTGACCCGCAGCGGATTTATGCCGCGCTGGCTGGGACAGCTTCATCCTTTGCTGGGCGTGCCGCGTTATGCGCTGCTGACCAATCTGGCCCTCAGTCTGCTGGCGCTGTACCTGTTTCCCAACTGGCAGGCGCTGGCCGCCGTCATCAGCGTGACCTGCGTAGTGGGCTTCCTGACTGGCCCGGTCAGCGTGGTCAGCCTGCGCCGCACCCAGCCCAATGCCAAGCGTCCGCTCCGGCTGTCCGCCCTGGGATTGGTTGCGCCGGTGGCTTTCGTGTTCGCCAGTCTGCTGGTGTACTGGAGCCGCTGGCCGCTGAACGGTCAGATCATGCTGCTGATTTCGCTCGCGTTGCCGATCTACCTGGTCGTGCAGGCCCGGCGCGGCTGGGAGGGTACCGCGCGGCATCTGCGCAGTGGGGCGTGGCTGCTGTGTTATCTGCTGGTCATGACCGCCCTGTCGTATCTGGGAAGCCGTCAGTTCGGCGGAATTGGCGTGCTGCCGTATGGTCTGGACATGGCGGTAGTCATTCTCATCTCCCTGGGATTTTATGCCTGGGGCATTGCCAGTGGCGACGTGCAGTCCGCGCAGGACTCTATCGGCCGGGTGCAGTCGGAGCACGCTGCCGAGTAGGGTGGAAACTATCGAGTAGGGCCGGAAAGAGTGAGCGGTTCAAGGGCGTGGCCTCCGGCGGATTTGTCGCTGAGACCACGCTCTGTCTGTTGTGGCTCATAGTGGATTCCGGGGAGTTGTCGAAGCTGCTAACGGAAAATCGACGTGCTAGACGGCAATTATCCGATGCAACTGATGCGTGGCGGCAGTGTTTCACCCAAGCCGTTCCCATCCGTGATTCTGAACCTGTTCGGACTTCAGCTCCCTGAACATGGGAAGAGCCTCTGTTGTTTTCCCCCCCCCATCATTTCTTCAGAGCGTTCTGAAGCGCTTCAAGGCTCATATGGTGCGCGTTCCAGGTCACGGCCTCGGCCAGACTTTCAGCATGCGGCAGACCGCTGGTCAGAATGCGCTTGGTGCCTTCGAGCGCCTTGGGCGGCAGCGCAGCGAGTTGCTGGGCCAGTGCTTCGGTGCGGGCAAACAGGGCTTCTGGCGTGTCCAGCACTTCGGTAACCAGACCCCAGCGTTCGGCGGTGGCCGCGTCGATGGCGTCTCCGGTCAGGGCCAGCTGGGCCGTGCGCCCGCGCCCGATCAGGTGGGGGAGACGCTGCAAGCCGCCCAGGTCGGCTGTGATCCCCAGTTTGACCTCCGGCAGACTGAACCGGGCGTCGGCGCTGCACAGCCGGATATCCGCCGCGCTGATCAGTTCCAGCCCCGCGCCGATGCACCAGCCGTGTACGGCGGCGATCACTGGCATGGGCAGGCGTGCCAGTCCTTCGGTCACGGCGTGCATCTGGTCCACGACCGCCCTGAACGCTGCCGGGTCGCCCAGTGCGGGCGCGATCTGTGCGGCGTTACTGCCGACGTCCAGCCCCGCGCTAAAGATTTTCTCGCCGCGCAGAACAACCACTCTGGCGGCTGAGATTTCCCTGAGCGCCTCAGGAAATTCCTGCCAGAAGGTGCGGTTCATCGCCCCCATTTTGGAGATCAGGGTCAAAGTCGCTGCGCCGCTTTGCTGGGTTACCGCCACTGTCTGATAAGTCATAGGGCCAGTGTAATCCCGTTGGTTTCCCACCTGCCGTTCATGAAAATTGGCTTCTCTACGGGTAAGCGCCAGATTTTTGCCCACCTCATTAAAGGTTTGATGAGGTTTAGGCGGGCAGGGCAACCGCAAAGTCCCAAAAACGAATAACAGGTAACCAGTATTACGGGATAAACAGAAATCCTGCCGCTTGAATGAAACTTGGTTCCTGATGAAATCGGGATTTTTCTCTGGGGCATCCATTAGTATTTACACCGAGTTCAAAATTGAACCGACTTTGCGGAAGCCCTGTTTAGGCGGGGGGTATACAGCCAAAGACCGGGTAAGACCTGTCACAATAAAAAGTGCTGTTGAGGCTGAGTGGAGATTTTTTGTTAATTTTCAGTCAGCCCAAGAACCGGCTCATACGTTAAACTACGCTCTCAGGAGGCTCCCATGAAGAAAACTTTGACTACTCTTACTCTGCTGCTCACCGGCACGGCATTCGCTGGTGGCGGTAATGTTCAGCCCATCACCACCCCCGTTGCGGTCGTGGCTCCCAAGGCCACCATCAGCGTCGCCTGCTCCCAGGGCACCTGGGCCAAGGCCGCGATTGACCTCGTGACCCAGAAGGGCCTGTTCATCGGCTACCCCGACGGCAAATTCGACTGGTGCAGCCCCGTGACCCGTCAGGAAGTCGCTCAGGTGCTGGCCCGTCTGCTCTCGCAGCTGCCTGCCAACCAGGCCACCTTCGACACCACCGAACTCGACACCCTGCGTAAGGGTCTGCAGGATGCTCAGGCTGGCCTGGATGAACTCCGCGCCGCCCAGGCCGACCAGGCCAAGGCCATCGAGGACCTGCGTGCCCAGATCGCCGCTCTGCAGGATCAGCTGAAGAACATGCCCGCTGCCGGTGCTGGCGCGGTTGGTCCCCAGGGTCCTCAGGGTGACGTTGGTCCTGCCGGTCCCGTTGGCCCCCAGGGTCCTCAGGGTGTCGCTGGGCCCGTCGGTCCGGTCGGTCCCCAGGGTGAGCGCGGCGAGAAGGGCGATCCCTACATTCCCCCCGCTGCCCCCTTCCGCTACGGCAACTACATCGGCGCTGCCGCCTACGGCGTCATGACCGACCCCGTTCAGGGCTACATGGGCCGCATTGAAGTCGGTAACGATCAGGTGCTCGGCAGCTTCGGTGTGCGCGTGACCGGCGACTTCAAGATCAAGGACAACAACGACAACAATGGCACGACCTACAGTGGCACCCCCGGCAACAGCCTGAGCGGCGCGGTCACCTACCGTGGCACCACTGGCCGCGTTGACGGCATCCTGGGCGTTGGTGCAGGCTACAACTTCGACCAGAAGGCTCCCTTCGGCGAACTGTCCATCGGCGTTGATTACCGTATCGTCGACCACGTTGCTATCTTCGGTGAAGCCCGCCAGCACTACTACTTCAACAGCGGCAACAACTTCCCCAACATCAGCAGCGTCACCGCTGGTCTGAAGTTCCGCTTCTAAGCTGTTCTAGAGTGCTTTGAATGTCCCTGGGTTCGCCTGGGGGCATTTTTTCAGTTCTTCAGTTGGTCTGGACTGGGCATGCTCTCGCCTGTGAAGCTCAATTCTTAGCCTTGCGGCAGCAAACGAAACGAAGTCCGGCTCAGTTCAGTTGCTTTTCTATGTCACTGGGCAGCATTCCGGCATATTCCAGTGTCAGGTCTTTGAGGATGCGGTGAGCAAGCGCGATGACCGTGTCCTCAGAAATTTCGGTCAGGGCAAAGACCCCCCTGTACCCGTAGTCACCATGAAATTCCTGCCCCTGCCGCCGCACCCGCACCAGCACTTCGCACAGGCCCAGCCGGAACCAGGCCGCGTGATATTCACCGACAGGCGGCGGGCGCAAGCATTGCTGCGGGTCGGCGACCAGTTCCACCGAAACGTTATGGAGCGGCTGCCCAGGACCGCCCACTCGCCGGAGCGCCTGGTACAGTGCGCCGAACAGCGCCTCGCAGGCTCCGGTATCGGCCTGCCGCGCCGCCGCGTGCTGAATCATGGTGGCCTGAAGGATGTCGAAATCGCTCATACGTTCTGTATGCCTATCATGCCGCGCTGACCGGGAGCAGGCTGTGATAAGCGTTCCGTTTGTTTGGTTACAAATCTGAAGCAAGAAAGCAGACTGGCAACTTCACGTCTGGCCCGTTTTTGTTCTGCTTGCAGCCAGAGTTAAGAGTGAGGGCATTGGCTTCCCTGAAAAATCCCCGACAGAGCCACTTTCTCTGTCGGGGATGGGTAGGCGAACCGTATTTAACCGAATTTACGCCGGGTTGCGGGCTTCGGCAAACTGCTTCTGGGCACTGCGGTCACCGGGGCATTTGACATACTGGCCGGTTTCTTCCAGTTCCCAGCTGCCGCGCTGGTCGTGCCACTCGGTGTCCATGATGTTCATAAAGCCCTGGCGGTGGCGGTCGTCCAGCACGGGCGCGATCACTTCGACGCGGCGGTCGAGGTTACGGCTCATCCAGTCGGCGCTGCCGAAATACACTTCCGTTTTACCGTTGTTGCCGAAGGCGTACACGCGGGCGTGTTCCAGATAGCGGCCCAGCAGGCTGTGAACCCGGATGTTTTCCGACAGGCCGGGAACGCCGGGGCGCAGGCAGCACACGCCGCGCAGAACCATCTCGATTTTGACTCCCGCC
>JAGLBK010000148.1 GCA_018260275.1 Deinococcus sp. | reverse complement strand
GATTCGTTACCGCCAGCTCCCGGCCAAGCTTCTTGGCCTGAACACCGATGCGACATCAACTTAACTCGTTATCAATACTTTCCCTGCTGACCCTGGCACTTTTGCCTTTTGCTCATGCTCAGGCCGCTCCCAACTGCTCCCTGGCTGCCAGCCTGGACGCCGCCAGTTACGCCACCCTGACAATGGACGGCGGCAGCGAGGCCGATCAGGACAGGGCCGCCTACGACTGGTCGCAGTGCCGCGCCGCCGCGCTGGGGGCCAGCCTGAGCCGTAATCCACAGCTGCGGGCGCGGATAGACACGCTGCGCAAGCAGTACCGCCAGATGCGTGATCTGGAAAGCGATTTCGCGGGCATCCGCAACGGCGGCGGCACCATGTACGGCCACGCCGTGCCGCGCAGTTATGCGCCCCTGGAAGACCGCCTGCAAAGCCTCGCAGCGCTGGCCCGCACCGCCCTGGGGGGTCAGACCAGCCGCCAGTACGCCCAGACCATTCAGCAGGCCAGAGAATTACAGGCGAATTATGTCAAGACGCTGCGCGACTACAAGCCCAAACCCGACGAAACCTACGTTCCCTACGTCGCCAAAGACTGGAACGCCAAAGTCAACCGCTACGAGGCGCTGGGCAAAAGCATCATGCAGACGCTGGGCAGCCGGAACGACGCCGCTACCGCGCTCGGCTACAGCATGCTGACCGACTGGGTCTTTGCAGCGCAGGAATAAGCTTCCTCACATGCCGTCAGGCAGCGGGCGCGAGCATGGGCTATGCGCCCGCTTTTGCCTTTGCTGCTTTTGTCGCTGCTCTCCACCGCCTCCGCCGACCCCAACGCCCCGCTGATGTTTCAATTGCGCCCGCTGCAATTCCACGTCTACCGGAGCGACCCGCCGACGCCGCTGACCCTCACCCTGCACCTGCAAAACCCGGCGGCCCGGCCCGTGACCCTGCGCTGCCTGAGCCTCGGCGCACCAATTCTGAAGCGCTGGACGCAGTTTCAGGACGGCCAGGCGGTCAACGCGGGTGAGACGCTGGGCCAGTTTCAGCCCGTGGGCGATGCGCCGACCTGCGCCCGTGTCGGGCAGGTGCTGACGCTGCCAGCGGGTGCAAAGTACACCTACACCCGCGCCCTGGGGCCGCAAAAAGTCGGCGCACAGGTGAGCTACTCGGCAGGCTGGAACGTGAGCCTGCGCCCCGGCTTCAGCTGGCTGTCGCGGGCCTATGCCTCGGCGCTGGTGGTCAATGCCGACAGGCCAGTCGCCACGCCGACGCCGCAGAAGTATCAGGACGCGCTGGAGGCCAGCGGCGCGATGTGGTACACCCGCAGCAGCCGTGAAAGTGCGCTGGATTCGCGGCTTTCCTTCACGCTAGCTGACGAGCTTTCGCGTCAGGCCCTGCTGGCTGAATTCAAAAAGCGCGGCCTGGACGCCAGCAACATTGACCTTGAGGTGGCTCCGCCCGTCCGCTTCCCGTCGCCGCCTGCTCTGGCCCATACCGCCAGGGTGACGGTTCAGCGCAGCGGTGAGAGTTACATCTTCACGCTGAAAGTCACCAACAAGTCGTCGAAAACAATCAACGCACAGGCGTCCGGCTGTGACCCTGCGGCCATCGAGCGTGTGCCGGATGGGACGCGGGTCCGGCAAACCGGCAACGGGCCGTGCGCTCAGGGGGCCATGCCTCCCACGCCGCTGGCCCCGGGTAAGTCGGTGACGTACACCCTCAAATGGCATGGCCGCCACAGCCTGCGCCGCCCGGTCGCCCCCGGAAGCTACCGCGTCAGGCTGGTGCGGGGGCAGTTCGTGGGGGAGACAGTTTTTATGGTGAAGTGATGCCTGATACAGCAGTATCTGACCCCATCCGCCTCATGCAGCTTCAGGCCGGGGCTTTATTCACCCACACCGCTGCCGGACGCATCCGCCATGTGGCCGAGCCGGGCTATCCCGCCAGCGAACTCCTCCCGGCCCCGCGCTTTTTCCTGGGTCGCACGCCTGCCGGAAACATCTGGCGACTGCGCGACGACATACCAGACGACCTCGCCGCCAAGCTGGAACACCTTTGCCGCACCGAGCCACCGCTGATGCCAGGGCAGACCGAAGCGACCATCGCGCCCCAGGTGCGCTGCCTGCTGTTGCCTGTCAGTGAGCATCGTGGCCCGACGTATCTGCTGCCCGCCCAGCCGGAAAACCCGGCCAGCACCGCGATTTTATTGACGGCTGAGAATAAGCATCTGCTGGAAGCCCACTTTCCGACCATGCTGGAGCGCCCCTGGCAAGGCCGCGCGGGGCCAGTCGCCGCCAGTCTGGAGGGTGGGCAGGTGGTCGCGGTCTGCACCTGCTCACGCTATACCGCCCACGCCGCCGAAGCCGGGCTAGAAACCGCCGAGGCTTTCCGGGGCCGGGGTCATGCCGTAGCCGCCGCCTCGCTCTGGGCGCGGGCTGTGCAGGCTTCCGGGCGGCTGGCCCTCTACAGCACCAGTTGGGATAACCTCGCCTCTCAGCGGGTGGCAGCGCGGCTGAGAGCCACGCAATACGGCGAGGACTGGTCGGTGGAATAGGGCTATGAGTCATGAGGAAAACCCGTCCCAGTCGTCTTTTTTCACAAGTCACAAGCCACAGGCCACACGCTCTTTTCCCACTCACCACTTCCCAATCACCATTTCCCCCGTAAACTGCCCCCTATGGATTTGAAGGCCCAACTCAAACAAGCCGTGGAAACCGCCGCCCAGCAACTCGGGATGCCGGTGGACGCTGCGATTCAGGAAACCCCCGCGAGCAAACCCGGCGACTACGGCACGCCCGCTGCCTTCCAGATGGCAAAAGCGGCTGGCAAAAACCCCGCTGAGGTCGCCGCGCAACTGGCCGCCGCTGTCGTGCTGCCCGCCGGAATCAAAAAGGTGGAGGCGGTCGGCCCCTTCATCAACTTCTTTCTGGACGTGGGCAATTTTGTGCGTGGCGTGGTGGAAAAACCCTTCCAGATGCCCGCCCTGAGCGGCAAAGTGGTCATTGAGCACACCTCGGTCAACCCCAACAAGGAGTTGCATGTGGGCCACCTGCGGAACGTGGTGCTGGGCGACAGCATGGCGCGGATTTTTCGGGCGGCGGGACACACGGTGGAGGTGCAGAATTACATCGACGACACCGGGAGGCAGGCCGCCGAAAGTCTGTTCGCCATTGAGCATTACAACCGCGTCTGGGACGGCAAAACCAAGTACGACCAGTGGCTGGGCGAGGGCTACGTGCAACTCAACGCCGACCCGCAGAAGCCTGAGCTGGAAGCCGGAATCATGGATATCATGCACAAGCTGGAAGCCGGGGTGCTGCGCCCGCTGGTCGAGCAGACGGTCAAAGCGCAGCTCGAAACCTGCTTTCGCCTGGGCGCACGCTACGACCTGCTCAACTGGGAATCCGACGTGGTGGGCAGCGGTTTTCTGGCTCAGGCCATGAACATCCTGGAGGGCAGCCGGTACACCTCGCGCCCCACCGAGGGCAAGTACGCCGGGGCCTTCATCATGGACGTGAGCGAATTTATGCCCGGCCTGGAGGAACCCAACGTGGTGCTGGTGCGCTCCGGCGGCACCGCCATGTACGCCGCCAAGGACATCGGCTACCAGTTCTGGAAATTCGGGCTGTTCGAGGGGATGAAGTTCAAGCCCTTCATGCCCGACCCCGAGGGCCGTGAAATCTGGACGAGCGCTCCCGACGGCCAGCCCGACGACCAGAAACGCTTCGGCCACGCGCAGGAGGTCATCAACGTGATCGATTCGCGCCAGGACCACCCGCAGACGGTGGTCAGAAGTGCGCTGGGCGTGGCGGGCGAGAGCGGCAAAAAGGAGCGCAGCATCCACCTGTCCTACGCCTTCGTGACGCTGGAAGGCCAGACCATCAGCGGGCGCAAGGGCATCGTGGTCAGCGCCGACGACGCGATGGACGAGGCCGAAAAACGCGCCCTGGCCGTCCTCAGCGACATCAACCCCGAACTGGCTAAGCGTGAGGACGCCGCCGAAATTGCCCGCCGCATCGGCATCGGGGCCATCCGTTTTGCCATGCTCAAGGCTGAGCCGACCCGCAAGATCGACTTCCGCTGGGAGCAGGCGCTGGCGCTCAACGGTGACACCGCGCCCTATGTGCAGTACGCCGCCGTTCGCGCCGCCAATATCCTGCGCCGCGCCGAGGAAGCCGGACTCAAGACCGACGGTACGGGGGCCGACTGGGAGAGCATTCCCAACATTGATTTGGTGCTCGCCAAGCAGGTCGCCAAGCTACCCGAAATCGTGGCCCAGAGCGTGCGCGTCCACTCGCCGCATGTGGTGGCCCAGTACGCGCTCGACCTAGCGACCAGTTTCAATGCCTGGTACAACGCCAAAGACAGGCAGGGCAAGCCCGCTACCAATGTCCTGCAATCGGAAGAGGGTCTGCGCGAGGCGCGGCTGGCGCTGATTGTACGGTTGCGTCAGGCGTTTGAGGAAACGTTGGCGCTGATTGGCATCGAGATTCCAGCGGCGATGTAAGCGGGTGGGCGAGCGGCTGGATTACCTTTGATGACGCGGTAAATTCCTCTCAGGCGTTCCGTTTTGCTCTGCTGAGTCATAAAGTAGGAGCCGTGAGGGTTTTCCCCATGGCTCAAGGCTTACGGCCCAGAGCCACCGCAGCAACACTTTACGCTTGCCCAGCCGCCTGCACTTCAGCGGCCCTCACCGTGTTCGCCAGCAGCTGGGCAATCGTCATCGGCCCGACGCCGCCCGGCACCGGCGTGAGCGCGGAGGCGACCTGCGCCACGTCCGGATGAACGTCGCCTACCAGCTTGGCCTTCTGGCCTTCGCGCTCCAGGCGGTTGATGCCCACGTCGATGATTACCGCGCCCGGCTTGACCATCTCCGGCGTGATCAGGTGCGTCCGGCCCACCGCTACGAACAGAAAATCGGCCTCGCGGGTCACGGCGGCGAGGTCAGCCGTTCGGCTATGGGCCAGCGTGACTGTCGCGTCGGCGTTCAGCAGCAGCCCGGCCAGCGGTCGCCCGACCAGTTGACTGCGCCCGACGATCACGGCGCGTTTTCCGGCTACTGTCAGACCGTAGAAGTCCAGCAGCGCCATGATGCCCTGCGGCGTGCAGGGCGCCAGTCCAGGCTGCCCCGACCCCACTTGCCCCGACCACAGCCGCCCCACGTTCACCGGATGGAATCCGTCCACATCCTTGTCGGGGCGAACGGCGTCCAGCACCGCTTTTTCGTCGATGTGGCCCGGCAGCGGCAGTTGCACCAGAATCCCGTTCACTTCCGGGTCGGCGTTCAGCGCGGTCAGCAGGGCCAGCAACTCGGCCTGGGTGGTCTGTTCGGGCAGCACATGCACGTGGCTTTGCAGCCCGGTTTCCCTGGCCTTCTTTTGCTTGCCCGCCACGTAACTGACGCTGGCGGGGTCGTCCCCGACGCGCACCAGCACCAGCTGTGGCACACGCGCCAGTCGGCTGGCCCGCGCCCTGGCGTCTTCCAGCAGCGCGGCGGCGGCGGGCGGCCCGGCCAACAGGGTTGCGCTCAACCTTCTGTCCTGGGACTGTCGGTGCGGCGGACATTCATACTGCGCGAGAGGCCCGCCAGCACGCCGTTGACGAACTTGCCCGACTCGTCGCCGCCAAATTTACGGGCGATCCGCACCGCGCTCTCGATGACCGGGGGGTGCGGCTCGGGGGTGTGCAGCATCTCGTAGGTTGCCAGCCGCAGCACGTTCAGGTCGGTCTGCGCCATCTGGTCAAAGCTCCAGCCGCGAATGGTGCGGTGCAGCGTATCGTCTATTTCGCTGCGGTGCTCGGCAATGCCGCGCATAAGCTGCTGGGCGAATTCCAGCGCCTCGGCACTCAGGGGGGCAAAGGTGTCGTCGCCCTCCCGCATCGCGCCCTCAGTGCGGGTAAAAACGGTGCCCAGCGGCAGGTCGCCCCGCTCGGCCTCGAACAGCACCCGGAACACGAATTCGCGGGCAGCGCGGCGCGTGCCTACCGGCTGGGCGGCCTTTTCACGGCGGCGGGTCAAGACGCCTGTCCTTTGGGCAGATTGACGCCCTGCACCGTCACGTTGACGTTACGGACCTTCAGGCCGGTCATCAGTTCTATGTTTTCGCAGATTTCACGCTGGGCTTGCTGCGACACCTTGATCAGGTTGCGCCCGTATTCGATGTTCAGGGCGACCTCTACCGTCACGTCGCGCCCTTCCTGGGTCACTTTGAGGGCGCGGGGTTTGCGGGCCGCCTGCTGGTTACGCAGCACTTCACCCATTTTGATCGGCGCGGTGGCAATTTCGCTACCTTCGATGCCCTCGATGGTGGTCGAAGCGATGTCCAGCAAGACGTTTTTATTGATCTCCACGTTGCCGGACGGGTCGGGACTGGTCTGGGGTGTTGCCATGTGATACCTCCGGGCGCGGGAGAAGCTCCGCTGCGCCGATGCCCCTAGTTTAAGGGCTGGCAGCGGAGAGCGTGTGGCTTGTGGCCTGTGGCGTGTGGAAAAAGAGGGGGCTACAGGTCGTTTTCGGCCAGTTCCTGTGTAAATCAGGCGCTGGCTTGAACAGCGCCTGTTTAACTCAGTCCCTTCTCGACCAACAGCGCCGCTAGCCCGGCTTCGTCCAGCACCGTCACGCCCAGTTCCTCGGCCCTCGCCAGTTTGCTGCCCGCTTCCTCACCCGCGATCAGGTAGCTGGTCTTTTTGGTCACGCTGCCGGTCACGCGG
>JAGLBK010000147.1:4353-6756 GCA_018260275.1 Deinococcus sp. | reverse complement strand
ACTCGTTAGAGCTGCTTGCAGAGGCTGGGAGGGGGGTAACGCAGAGTGCGTCCCAGTACATGAAATCCAGTTTATGAGCAAGATTTCGGCACCACTCAGCCCACAAGGAGAGAGGAGCTAAAAAATAGCTTTACGCAAACTGAATTTATTTTGCATGAGTCCTGAGCTGGCTACAGTGGCGTCCTGTTCCACACCGCTCGCATCAGCGCGAATACTTGAGGATCACTTCACTCTCGGCATTGTTGAACACGCCCCGCACCAGACTCGACAGGCGGTGGTAGCCCAGCAGAATCTGCCCGTCTCCCAGCTGATACAGGCTGACCTGACCATGAACGCCATTTTGTGCCTCGGCGTTGAACCCTTTGAAGTTCCACACGAAGCCGCTGCGAATCTCGATGCTGCGGTCAGAGCCGGTGGTCGGCGGGACCGAAATGGCCCGGAAAGTAAAGCCCTCGGGCACGCGCAGATCACCGGTCTTCAGGTCAAAACTCAAGCCCCGGAAAACCGAGTTGGCGGGAGTATCGCTGAACGTCAGGCGGTTGCCGTCACGGATCAGGCTCAGTTTGATGGCCTTTCCAGTGCCCATCAGTACCGGCTGAAACGCCAGATACCGGGCAAACTCGTCGCGCGTAATCCCCAGCCGGGCATCGTAACTGGGCGTTTCGCCCCGCGCCGCCGACGCCATGACCGTCTGAAGGGCCTCGCGGCTACCGCCCACCCCCACCACCCGCCGCTGGAGATCGACGATGGCGAGGCGCGACCCCAGTTTCATGAGCTGGGCCGTCTGTCCGGGACCAGGCAACAGGGCGGCCAGTTTCGTTGCGGCTGTGGCAGGCAATGGAGCGGCAGCCCGGGCACTGGCCCAGGGTGTACAGATCAGGGCAGCGATCAGAAGAGGGCGAAGGGCCGACATGTCAACCGAGCATAGGGCGCGTAAGTGAGAAAATCCGGCTCCCAGGCCGCACCCTCTTAAGAATGAGGGTGAATCCTGGAACCGGATTTAGCTGTGTGTTCGCTGTGTTCTAGGCGCTACGCTTAGGCTTTGCCGACGCTGCCCAGCACGCTCAGCTTGTGCTCGACGATGCTGCTCATCACGTCGCGGGCCTTGCCGAACACCTTGCGGGGGTCGAATTCCTTGGGAGTGTCGCGCAGCACTTCGCGGATGCCCACCGTGCTTGCCAGCCGCAGGTCGGTGTCCACGTTGACCTTGGCGATACCGTGCTTGCAGGCTTCGGTCAGGTCCTCGTCGGCAATGCCCGCCGCGTCGCCGATTTCGCCGCCCGCGTCGCGGAAACGCTGGACGATTTCGGCAGGTACGCCGCTGGAACCGTGCGCGACCAGCGGAATGGTGGTCAGCTCACCGATTCTGGCGATGCGGGCCTGGTCGATGTACGGGCGGCCCTTGCCCTTGTACGCGCCGTGGCTGGTGCCGATGGCGATGGCGAGGTAATCGGTGCCGGTCAGTTCGATGAACTTCACGGCTTCCTCGGGGTCCGTCAGGAAGGCGTCTTTTTCATCTACGACGACGTGTTCCTCGATTCCGCCCAGGCGGCCCAGTTCGGCTTCCACGCTGATGCCCATGGCGTGCGCGGCCTCGACGACCCGCTGCGTTTCCTTGACGTTCTCGTCGAAGGTGTGGTGCGAGGCGTCGATCATGACCGAGGTAAAGCCCATCTTGATGGCGTTCAGCGCCGACTCGTAGCTGCTGCCGTGGTCGAGGTGCAGCGCGACGGGCACGCTGGCGCGGGTCGCCAGGTCCTTGACGATGTTGGCGAGGTCCTGGCCGCCGTACTTGATGGCCCCCTCGCTCATCTGCACGATCACGGGGCTGCGGAGCTTTTCGGCGGTGTGAATGATCGCCTGGGTGATCTCCATATTGTTGGTGTTGAACGCGCCGACGCCGTACTTACCGGCACGCGCCGGGACCAGAATATCTTTACCAGTTACGAGCATATTGCCTCCTTGAGCACGGCTATTTTATACGGACCGAGCCAGGAAAGCTGCCCGGCTGGCTCCAGTCCAATTTTGTCTCAGATGGCCGAACCGGCGGGCTCAGGCGCTCGGCTGCTGCTGGGACTGCACGTCGCGCTTGAGCCGCGCGAGAATGGCGCCCATGCCGCGCATCCGCATGGGGGTAATCAGTTCGCTGAGGCCCATGTCCATATAGAACTGGTCGGGCACGCTCAGGATCGTTTCGGGCGACTCGCCGTTCAGGGCTTCGCGCAGGATGCCCGCGTAGCCGCGCACGGTGGGGGCTTCCTCGGGCACCTTGAAAAACATCTGCACGCCGCCCTGCTCGTCGCGCTCGGTCACCAGAAAAAACGGGCTGGTGCATTCGGGCACCGGCTGCATGAATTCGGGGTGCTCGGCGTACTTCGCGGGCAGGGCAGGCAGCCGCTTACT
>JAGLBK010000147.1:0-4343 GCA_018260275.1 Deinococcus sp. | reverse complement strand
ATGGTCTGAAGTTTTTCCGGCAGGGCGGGGGCTTCGGAAGTCATACGCCACTGTAACGCCGACCCACCGGCAGGCATGGTGAGGTCTGTCCAGTTGACCCCTTTTATCAACTATAGGGGCTGACCTAGAATGTGGGCGTAACGTTCGAGCGTCACCACGGTAATCAGCACAGTCAACAGTGGCACTACAAGGAGAAAAAAGGCTATGGAATACGCAAAAGATGTACTGGTCAGCACCGATTGGGTCGCCCAGAACCTGGGCAAGCCCGGCGTAAAGCTCGTGGAAGTCGACGAAGACATCCTGCTGTACGAAACCGGCCATATTCCCGGCGCGGTCAAACTCGACTGGCAGGGCGACCTGTGGCACCCGGTCGAGCGCGACTACATTCAGGAAGCGGGCGTGGCCGAGCTGCTGGGCAAACTGGGCATCAGCCCCAGTGACACGGTGGTGCTGTACGGCGACAAGAGCAACTGGTGGGCCAGCTATGCCTACTGGTTCCTCAGCTACAGCGGCGTAAAGAACCTCAGGATCATGAACGGGGGCCGCCAGAAGTGGACCGAGGAAAAACGCGAACTGACCACCGACGCCCCGCAGATTACGCCCACCAGCTACCCCGCCCCCCAGCGCGACAGCAAGCTGCGGGCGCTGCGTGAGGAGGTGCGTAGTCACCTCGCGGGCGTGCAGGCCGGGAAAAACGCGCTGGTGGACGTTCGTAGCCCCGACGAGTTCAGCGGCAAGGTCACTCACATGCCCAACTACCCGCAGGAAGGCGTGCTGCGCGGCGGCCACATTCCCGGCGCCCGCAACATTCCCTGGGCCAAAGCCACCAATGAGGACGGCACCTTCAAGACCGCCGACGAACTCAAAGCCCTGTACGAAGGCGAAGGCGTGACCCCCGACAAGGACGTGATCGCCTACTGCCGCATCGCCGAGCGCAGTAGCCACAGCTGGTTCGTGCTGCACGAGCTGCTGGGCTACCCCAAAGTCCGCAACTACGACGGCAGCTGGACCGAATGGGGCAACGCCGTGGGCATGCCTATCGAAAAGACCTACAGCGAAAGCTGAGAGCACAAGCAGGTCAGTAACGAGCGTGGACGACAGTAGTAGCCCACGCTTTGTCTGGTTCTCTGGTCAGCAACCGGCAGGGCAAGTTGCCGAAGTGGCCGTGCCCCTTAATTCGGGCAGGTGAGCAGAAAGTAAGAGAAGGGAAATAGTCGCCGCCGTACCCTGTAGGCAGTCAGCAATCCTGGTCGCTGGCCTTCAGGTAAACAGGGCCTGTATGGGACATTTTTTACACTCGTTCCACCAGCTAGGGGAAGGTAACGGCAACCACTTATGGATAAGGTAAAGCAATGAAATTCGTGATCATCCTGCTCATCATCGTGGCAATTATCGCTGTTCTGCGGATGCGCCGCGTCATGAGTGACCGGGCTTCGGAGACTTCACAAGATTTTCCGGTGGTTACCCCGCCCGGCACGCGTGACCTCGACGAGGAAACGGCGGCCCGCCCTGAAATCGACGCTATGGCCCTGGCCTCGGCGCGGGCCAGCGTGTCCCAGGAAGTACCCGACGAGGTGCTCAAGGACGTGCTGCTCGACGCCACGCCCCAGCAGGCCGCCAAGCTGTTTGCGGGTGTGTCGCACGAGGTCATGGCCGGAGCGATTGGGCAGCAGACCTCCGGGGTGCATATTCAGGGCCAAGCCGGAGCCGATGACCTCGCCAAACTCGATAACCTGAGCAGCGCCGTGGACGATCTCGATTTCTGGAACTTCGGTGAAGATAAGCCCGCCTGAGCACGGCTGACCGTTGCGAGAACCTGCCAGCTGCCCCCGCGCCTGGCAGGTTTCTGTTTTAAGCAATGGTTCAAACCGGTTCATAACTCACAACAGGGGAAATCGGAATTAAGCCGTCTGGCACGCAATCCGCGTTAGCCCCCTCCCAGCCTCCCCCGCAGGTGGGGAGGGGCTAAAAACTTCGTACTGGTCACACTTTGCAGAACGGGATTTTAAAACTGTCCGAACCATCGATAAGACCCGGCCCACGGCTTGCAGACTTGCAGTACTGTGCGGCGGTCTAGCAGCGCCAAACGATTATTCTCTGAACATGGGATTTCTTCTTCGACTTGCCATCAATGCGCTGGCGCTTTATCTGCTGACCCGTGTGTACGGCGGCGTGTGGTTCGAGCCTGGAAGTACGGCCATCAACATCGTGCTGGCGGCGCTGGTCATGGGTATCGTGAACGCGCTGATTCGCCCGGTGCTGCTGCTGCTTTCGCTGCCGATCAACCTGCTGACCCTGGGGCTGTTTACCCTGGTCGTCAATGCGGTGGTGCTGGAACTGGTCGCCGGACTGACCCGGCTCGACGTGGCGGGCTTCGGGGGCGCTTTCGTGGGGGCCATCGTGCTGACGATCATTTCCTGGCTGCTCGATTCGGTGGTCGGCGCACTGGGCCTGGACGGTCGCCGATGACACTTCCCATGCAGGCAGGTCAGCCCATGCAAGCAGACCAGATGATGCAACTAGCCGCCATGCCACTGGGGCCAGGACACCCGGCGGGAGGGACACGGTGACCCTCGACGAACTGCTGCACGAAATGGTCGCTAGGCGGGTATCGGATATTCACCTGCAAGCTGGAAGCCCGCCGATGGGCCGGATCGACGGCCTGCTGGTGCCCTTCGGTGAGCAGCCGCTGAAGCCCGCCGATACGCTGGCGCTGGCGCTGGCCCTGCTGAGCGCAGACGAGCGCGAGGACTTCGAGTACCGCAACGAACTGGATACTGCCTACAGCCTGCCGGGGCTGGGGCGTTTCCGCTGCAACATCTTCCGGCAGCGCGGCGCGGTCGGCATCGTGATGCGGGTGGTGACCGACGCCATTCCCAGTTTCGAGGCGCTGGGTCTGCCCGCCGAGGTGATGACCGAATTTGCGGGCAAGGCACGCGGCCTGGTGCTGATTACCGGGCCGACCGGCAGCGGCAAAAGCACCAGCGTGGCAAGTCTGATCGACTACATCAACCGGCATCTGGCGGGCAACATCATCACCATCGAAGACCCCATCGAAATTCTACACAAGAACAAGAAAAGTATCGTGGTGCAGCGGGAAGTCGGCAGCGATACCAAGGACTTTCGCACAGCCCTGAAATACGCCATGCGCCAGGACCCCGACGTGATCATGATCGGCGAGATGCGTGACAAAGAAACCGTCGAGGCGGCCCTGAGCGCGGCGCAGACCGGGCACCTCGTCATCAGCACGCTGCACACCCAGGACGCCGTGCGGAGCGTCAACCGCATCATCGACTTCTTTGCCCCCTACGAGCGCGAGCAGATCCGGAAAATGCTGGCCGAGTCGCTCAGCGGTATCGTCAGTCAGCGTCTGTTGCCCCGCGCCGACGGCCTGGGCCGCGTGCTGGGCACCGAGGTGCTGCTCAATACGCCGCTGGTGCAGGATTACATCAAGGACGAGGACAAGACGCCGCTGATCAAGGACGCCCTGCTCGAAGACAACATTCGCGGGATGCACACCTTCGATCAGTACTTGGTCGAGCTGTACTCCGGGGGGCTGATTACGCTGGACGCAGCGCTGGAAGCGGCCACCAGTCCCCACGAGGTCAGGCTGCTGGTCACCAAAAGCAACGAACGGTACTGAGGGCCGGGGCGCGGCAGGTGGGCTAACGCTGGTTTCTTCCGCGCTGCCGGACAGCATCAGCGAAAAGCCTTATAATCGGAAGCTATGACCAAGGAACGCATTCCCATGACCCAGCGCGGCTACGACAAGTTGCAGGAAACGCTGCGGCACCTCAAGACCACGCGGCGGGAACAGATCAGCGAATACATGGGTTCGGCCATCGCCGACGGCGACCTGCGTGAAAGTGCCGCCTACGACGAAGCCCGCATGCAGCAGAGTGAAAACGAAAGCCGCATCGTGCAGATCGAGCACCAGCTCGAAAATGCCCAGATCATTCCCGAGGACGCTACTGGCGCGATTGGCCTGGGGGCCAAAGTGGTGCTGAGAGACGAAAAAGGCAAGGACCGCCAGTTCGAACTGGTCGGCACCTACGAGGTCGATGTGCTCAAGGGCAGGGTCAGCGACGCCAGCCCCATCGGCAAGGCCCTCGAAGGCAAGCGGGCTGGTGACACCCTGGAATTGCAGGGAGCCAAAGGCGCGACCACCAAATTTACGGTCGTCAGCGTCGAGTACTGAAGCCCAGTAGGTCACGGGAAAACGCCCAGCCAGATACGGTTGGGCGTTTTTCTAGTGATACAGAATTAATAACCTCGAGTGCTAGGGGATCAGAGACCTCCGAAGAAGAGAGCGAGATTATGGGCTGCAATCTTCCGGCAGACAT
>JAGLBK010000146.1 GCA_018260275.1 Deinococcus sp. | reverse complement strand
TGGTCGATGCCCCCGACGTGCGTGGACGCGAACAGATTCTGAGGATTCATGCCCGTAAAAAACCGCTGGACGTGTCGGTCAACCTCGAAACGATTGCCCGCAGGACCGCCGGAATGGTGGGGGCCGATCTGGAGAACCTGCTGAACGAGGCAGCGCTGCTGGCGGCGCGGGAAGGACGCACACGAATTATGGGTAAGGATGTGGAGGAAGCGCGTGACCGGGTGCTGATGGGACCGGAACGCCGCAGCCTGGTGGTACGCGAGGCCGACCGCAAAGTGACTGCCTACCACGAGGTCGGGCACGCCCTGGCCGCCCAGCTGTTGCCCTATGCCAACCGGGTCGCCAAGCTGACGGTGGTGCCGCGTGGCCGCGCCGCCGGGTACATGATGCCCGACGCCGACGACCGCCTGCACGTCACGCAGCACGGCCTGGAAGACATGATCGCCGTGGCACTCGCGGGCCGCGCCGCCGAGGAAGTCATCTACGGCGAGGTGACCACCGGAGCGTCGAACGACTTTCAGCAGGCCACCAACATCGCCCGGCGCATGGTCACCGAATGGGGCATGTCTCCGCGCATCGGCAAAGTGGCGCTCGCTACCGACGGCGGCAACTATCTGGGCGGCGGGCCACAGATGCTCGCTGTCAGCGAGGCGACCTCTCACCTGGTGGACGACGAGGTGCGCCGCCTCGTGGACGAAGCCTATGGCCGCGTGCTCGAACTGGTGCGCGAACACCTGACCCATGTTCACGAGGTCGTGAAGGTGCTGCTGCAACGTGAAACGCTGTCCGGCGAGGAATTCGCCATTCTGCTGGCAGGCGGCACCCTCGAACCCGTGAGCAGTTCAGCCGCTCCGGCCTGATACGGCCTGCTATCACTTCGTACATACGGCAAAAACCTCAGTTTCGTTGTGACAGTGCCCTATTGAGCGTCAGGATCGCCCCGATCACCAGTAGCCCCACACAGGCCAGAGTCAAGGGAACAACCTGCGGACCGCTACGGACATAAAGCTGCCCCAGCAGGGCGGGCATGAGGACGCCGCCCGCACTGCCGGAGAGCAGGAGAAAGGGAATGAGCCGCGCCGGTAAAGAGTGGGTCAGCCACGCCAGAGACGTGCCGAAAATCGGTCCGAGGGCCAGCCCGGCCACGATATAGGCCAGCGCCGCAAGCTGAGGCGGACCGAGCGCCGCGACCAACGCGCAGACGGTCGCCAGCCCTGCACCGCCCAGGATCAGATGTTCGGGTTTGACCCGTCCTCCGAAGAGCCCGGTGAGAATGCGCCCCGCAGTCAGCCCTCCCCAGTAACCGCTGAGGACCAGCGCGGTATTCCTGATTCCCAGGCTTTCGAGGTGTTTGCCCGACCAGGCCCCAAAGCCGACTTCGAGGCCGACATAGAGGCAGAGCAGCAGCGCAAACAGCAGGACAGAACGAAGTTCCCGGCCCGAGAGTGCTCGGTCTGGAGCCGTGCCAGCGGGAACATGAATGCTCGGAACTCCGCAGAACTGTGCCGTGAGCAGGCTCAGGACGCAGCACAGAGCGACCACCACATAAGGCCACTGGAGGCCGCGCGGCCCAAGTCCGGCGAGCAGTAAGGGAGGCACCATGCTGCCAATTCCGAAAATGGCGTTGACCAGATTGACGGCCTGAGTTCCCAGCGAAGCGTAGGCGGCATTCAGCACCCCACTGGTGCTGCCCAGCCCGGCACCACACAGCAGCGCTCCGACGACGGCCACGCTCCAGAGCGGAGCAAAAGCGATCAGGATGGCCCCCAGCGCCAGCAGCAGCAGACTCCAGCCCACGACCTGCGCGGTGCTGAAACGTGCCAGGAGAAAACCGGGCAGCGGATTACCGAGAGCCGAGCCAAGAAAATGAGCGCTGGCAATCAGTCCGACGTTCGCCAGCGCAATGTGATAGTGGGTCTGAAAAAAACTGAAGGCCGGTCCGTAACTGGCCTGAATCAGTCCCAGGGTGAAAAACGCTGCCACGCCCACGGCCAGCACGGCAAAAGTCAGGCGTGGCGGACTATCCGGGTGCTGAGCAGGCGAGGAAGACACAGAACCTTAAATTAACACACGCCGCGTCTCTATAAAGTGCTGCTAAAGCGCCCCCTGCAAGCGGCTCTTCTGGCCCCTCAGTCTCTAAGAATGTCTGGAACCGAGAGCGATAATGTGTAAGATGTAGACTAAATAATAAATAAATTAGAGAAGTATGAGTAAAACCGAGGTATGCTCCAGCTACCTCAAATGGCTCCAGTCTTTCAGAGTCAGCTTCCAGTCAGCTTTGAGGCGAACATTTCAGTCCAGTTCGGATCTTAGTCCTGAGGAACTGTCAGGGAAGCGAGAGGTGCCTCTATTCTCATATTTCTTAAATTATGCCTCGGCACCATGGTTCCATGTCAAGCTCGCGGCGTCCGTTTTTTCAGCTCTTAGCTCTGGGGTCAGTTCTTCTTTCGGGGATTGCTTCAGCCCAGAGTGGCCCCGGCGGTTTCTTTCCACCCGATTATTTTTCCCGCTTTTCCAGCACCGAACTGGCGGCTTCAAACGTGGGCGGCACGACCGGCTTCGGGGTGCGTTACTTCCCACTGCCCATCAAGACGGACCTGCGCGTTTCACTGGTCAAGCGGCCCCATTACTGGGAATATGCCCTCACGACCCGCCAAAAGGACACGACCTACAGCGCCGGAGTGTTCGACAACGGCGACCTGGCTCCCGCCGGGATCTCTAAAATCGAAGTGCGTCATGATCCCTGGAAGGGCGTGCAATATACCGGGATCATCCAGTGGGTCGGCCCCGTTTCGGACTACACCGGGAACTACCAGTGGAAAGACGATAAGGGCAAAGTCTACGGCGGTAACGCGCCACTTTCGAGGTTTACGGCGGGTTATGCCTTTACCACCTGGAAGGACCGTGTCCGCATTCTCAATAATGTCGGCGTGGGGATGGAAGAGTTCAATCAGGCCAATGTAAGAAGCGGTTTTATTGCCGCACCTTACACACAAAGCGAAGCCTTCGCCAATTACGGTGAACCCATCGGCAAGAATGTCAATGTGAATCTGAGTGGTACGGCCCGTCTCTTTACTTTTCCCACCTATAGCCGTTATCAGGCCAGTATCGACGTGAATCCAAGCATCGAAGTTCGTCCGGTCAAGGGCCTGACGCTTAATGCTACTCACCTCGAACGCTTTGCCAAGCAGAATGACCGGGTGCCGCTTTCGGATCTCAACTTTGGCCGTTACCGTGAAACGAACGCTTCTATCTCTTACCGTATCGACAATAAGAACGATTTCAGCGTCAATATGCTCCGGACCCGTGTCAAGGCCAACTGGACGGACAAGCAATACTTCCTTTACAACGATGTCCTCTTCCGTTTCAATGCCCTGCCTGTGCTGATCGGGCCGACTATCGGCTATCAGTGGTATCCGGCGGCGGCGAACAACACTCACTGGTTGTTCAGCTTTTCCTTCGCGCCCAAATAAAGTCGTGCCTGTTGAAAATATCGTGCTCGACATGAAGATCGGCCTCCTGATAACGCGGGGGCCGATCTTTTTAAGGAGCTCTAGGCGATGTTGCCATCATCGCCCGGCAGGGACTTACATCTTTACCCACCTGCCTCAGCGCCTGATGTTCACGATGGTCACGCCGTGCCCGCCCTGATTGGCCTCGGCGTCGTGGAACGATTCGACGTTCTTGTCGTTCTTGAGGTAGTCACGCAGGGTCCGGCGCAGCACACCCATGCCTTTGCCGTGGACCACCCGCAGCGGCGATTCCTTGAGGGCACGCGCTTCCAGAATGGCGGTCCGCAGTTCCTCGACGGCTTCCTCGACCCCCAGGCCACGCAGCTGCAATTCGTTGTCGAAGCGGCTGGGCGCGGAACCGACAAACGTGGGCCTGGGGCTTTTGGTCTTGGGCTCGGGCACCAGCCGCACGTCGCGCCGCTTGACGCCGACCTTCATGACCCCCAGTTGCACCACCAGATCGTCGCCGCGCATTTCGAGCACCTGCCCGTGCGCGTTGTAGGCGGGCACCTCGACCTTGTTGCCCACGCGGATCGGGTCGCCGCGGTCCTCGCGCTTGATGGGCGCCGGGCGTGACTTCTGGGCCTGCACGCGCAGTTCGCGTAGCTCCTGCATCACGCGGGGGCGGGCGCTGTCTTCCTGGGCGCGGGCCCGCAGCGTCCGCACGCGCTCGACGGCGTCGGCGTACAGGCTCTCGGCTTTCTGAGAGGCTTCGGCCAGCATTTCGCTGCGGCGCATGTCCAGCGTCTCGCGTTCCTGGCGCACCCGCCCGGCCTCGGCCTCGGCCTCCCGGCGGGCCACCGTAGCGGTTTCAAGTTCGTGGGCGAGGTCGGCGCGTTCCTTTTCCAGCTCGGCCAGCAGCCGCTCCATCATGCCCGCGTCGGTGCCCACCAGTTCCTCGGCGCGGCGCAGCACGTTGCCCGGCAGCCCCATGCGTTCGGCAATCGCCAGCGCGTAACTGCGGCCCGGCTGCCCGACCTGTAGGTGGTAGGTCGGGGCCAGCGTGTCGAGATTGAACCCCATACTGGCGTTGCGTAGCCCCGGCGTTTCGAGCGCGAACAGTTTCAGCGGCGCGAGGTGCGAGGTGATGATGCCGCGGGCGTCCTGCGCGAGCAGCGTTTCGATGATGCCCTGGGCCAGCGCCGCGCCCTCGTTGGGATCGGTGCCGCTGCCCAGCTCGTCGATCAGCACCAGGGTATCGGGGGCCGCGTGGCGCAGCACGTAGCGCAGGTGCTTGAGGTGCGAAGCGAAGGTGGACAGGCTCGCCTCGATGCTCTGCTCGTCACCAATATCGACCAGCACATCGCGGATGATCGGCAGCTTGGCCGAGGCCGCCGCCACGTACAGCCCGCACTGGTGCATCAGCACCGCCAGGCCCAGCGTCTTGAGGGTGGCCGTCTTACCGCCCATGTTCGGCCCGGTAATCAGCAGCAGTTTGGTTTCCCCGAGCTGAATGTCGTTGGGCACCGGGCTTTCGATGAGGGGGTGACGGGCTTCGCGCAGGTCGTAGCTGCCACCGGTCACCTGCTGGGGCCGGTTGAGCCGCCAGTCGCGGGCGAGTTGCGCCTTGGCCGCGATCAGATCGAGTTCACCCACCGTGACCAGCGTCATTGGCACGTCGGCGTCCTGGGCGAACAGGCCCGAGAGTTCCGTGAGAATCCGCCTGACCTCGGCTTCTTCGTCCAGGATCAGGCGGGTGAGTTCGTTGTTCAGCTGAGTGACGGCAGCGGGTTCGACAAAGTAGGTCTGCCCGGTCGCGGAGGCGTCCACGATGATGCCCTGCACCGTCCCAACCCGGCTGGCGAGCACCGGCAGCACGTAACGGTCACGGCGAATGGTGACCAGATGTTCTTGTAAGACCTCCGACCACTGCTCTAGCGTTCCGGCCAGCTTGTCGCGGATGCGCCCCCGCAGCGGCTCGATGCGTTTACGCAGGTCGCGCAGTCGGTGCGAGGCGTCGTCGCGCACGCCCCCCTCGCGGTCAAGCGAAGACAGGATGCGCCGCACCAGTTCCGAGTGGTCGCCCAGGCCCAGCGCCACTTCACGCAGCGGCCCGCGCGAGTTGGCGTTTATGGCGCGTTTGACCGTTACCGCGCCGTCGAGTGAGTAGGCCGCGCTTAGCAGTTCCGGCCCGCCCAGCACCCGGCCTTCCTGGGCGCGGCGGTGAATGTCGCGGATATCCTGAATACCGCCCAGGCTCAGGCTCACGCCGAACAGCGCGTCCTCGAGTTCGTCGAGTTCACGGGCAATGCGCCCAGCGTCGTCACTCGGCGACAGGGCGCGGGCGCGTTCGGTGCCTAGCGAGGTGGCGGCGCGGGAGGCCAGGGCCTCGCGGATACGGGGAAAATCAAGTGCAAATAGAGCGCGGGAATCGAAAGCCATCTTGGGACTGAGAATAGGGGAAGGGGGGCAGGGAAAACGTGGGCCTGATGGCTTAGGGTTGGTGGCTTATTGATCGGGAGCCACTTCAGTTATGCTTTCCCCCACTTGGGCGTCGAGCCAGGAGGCAGGTGGCTACCGGGTACAAACGCTTCATGACCTGGACCTGTCATAAATCCGACAGAACAGTTCTGACATTCTGTCCGTATTGAGCGTTTTACAAAAATTAGATTATTTTAATATACTAAATAAATCGTTGAAGTAACTTTTGAGTATAAAAGTTGCATAGGCAGGCAAACCAACAGACCCGTTTTACTGGTCTAAGAAAAACATTCCCATAAGGGTAGGTAGATTTATGACTGCAACTCAAAGTAAGCCCGAACGACTCAACAGCATTCTCGTCAACTTGCGTGCCAGCATGCCTGAGCTGCGCGGCGCACTGGTCGCGACTTCCGATGGGCTGCCGATTGCCCAGAGCTTTTCCGACAACACCGACGCCAACCGCGTGGCGGCGATGGCCGCCACCGCCCTGGGTCTGGGCAAGCGCATCAACGACACGCTGGGGACTGGCAATCTGTCGGAAATGAGCGTGTCGGGCCTTCAGGGTCAGGTATTCATCTACTCGGCGGGGGCAAAGGGAGCGATGGCGGTGGTGACTCCAGCGGGCGTCAACCTGGGCCTGCTCAACATGGAAGCGCGTGACGCCGCTCAGGCCATCGCCAACATCCTTTAACTATCCTTCGACACGTTCGTCAGGCAGGGTTCTCGGGAAACCGAGACAACCCCCGTTCTACGGCCAGTCATTTGGCCGTTTTCAAAGACTTTAAAACCTCAAGTGCTAGGGGATACCTGACGGCACAAGAAAGCGGAAGCTTGAGGTATGCCTACCAAATTGCTTCCGCTT
>JAGLBK010000145.1 GCA_018260275.1 Deinococcus sp. | reverse complement strand
AGTCGTGGCTTCCAAACCTCAGACATGTCCAGAGTTTACAATTCGACAACAACTTTCCGCGTTATCAATAAGCGCATTACCGGGCCAATGCTGGCGGTGCCGCTGTTCTCGGCGTGGCTGCTGGCGACTACCCACATCATGTTCGAGCTGCCCATGTCCGAGTTGTTGTACCCTGCCGGGCACCCGCCGCTGCCAGTGGCGCTGGTGAGCTACACCAACAATTTCGACTTCAGCCTGGGTTCGGCGCTGGAACTCGAGGCGGTGGCGCTGGTGCTGGTGGTCGTGGCCGCGCTGCGGTGGCTGTTCAACCGCTTTATTCCGGCAGGCTGGCGGCGCGGCGCAATGGGCGGGGGAGCGCAGTGAGCGACATCCGCATCGAGGGAGCCGTCAAGCAGTTCGGGCAGGTCGCCGCCCTGCACAACGTGAATCTGCATGTCCAGGGGGGCGAATTCGCAGTGCTGCTGGGGCCGTCGGGGTCGGGCAAGACCACGCTGCTGCGGGCCATCGCGGGCCTGGAGCCGCTGACCGGTGGGCGCATCTGGCTGGGGGACCGGCTGGTCGAGGACGCCGCCAAAGGTGTGTGCCTGCCTCCTGAAGCCCGCGATCTGGGCATGGTTTTTCAGGAATACGCGCTGTGGCCGCACCTGAACGTGTTCGACAACGTGGCGCTGCCGCTGAGGGAACGCCGCATTTCCGGCTGGCGCGAACAGACCCGCGACGCGCTGGGCAGCGTGGGCCTGGGCGGGCACGCGGAGCGCTTTCCCTTTGAACTCTCGGGCGGGCAGCAGCAGCGCGTCGCCCTGGCCCGCGCCCTGGCCGGGCGTCCCCGGATTCTGCTGTTCGACGAGCCGCTGTCGAACCTGGACGCCAAACTGCGCGACGAACTGCGGCTGGAAATCGCGCAGCTGACTCGCCAGTACGGCACGACTGCCGTGTACATCACCCACGACCAGTCGGAGGCTTTTTTTCTGGCGGACCGCCTGGGCGTCATGAACAGCGGGCGGCTGGAACAGTTCGACCGGCCCGAGCTGGTGTATCAGGCCCCCAGCACGCGCTTCGTGGCCCGCTTTACCGGCGCGGCGGGCCAGTTGCGCGGACAGGTCGAGGACCGTACCCTGCATCTGGCGGGCGCGGAGCTGCTGCTGCCCACCACCCCGCACGTGCAGGGCCGCGCCGAGGTCTCGCTGCGGCCCGAGGCCATCTCGTTTGAAGCTGAAGCGGGGCTGGGCACGCTGGGGGCCACCGTGACCCACTGCGCCTACAGCGGGGCGTTTTTTCAGGTGTGGCTGCAACTGGCAGGCGCCGCGCCCTCCGCGCAGAACCTGCTGGCCCACAGTCCTCACCGCCTGACGCCGGGGCAACAGGTCTGGATTACGCTGGACCCGTACCGCCTTTTTCTGTTCAGCGTGGAAGATCAGGAAGGGGCAGCCAGCGCGTAAGGCAATGTGCTTATTGATGACGTACAAAGTTGGGGATGCTCGTCCGTCAGTTCTGGGGCTGTTTTAGCTCTGGAGTATGAGGCGAGTGGTGCCGAAAAGTCTCTCATGATTCAGGGCAAGGCAACTTCAGCAAATGTGCCGCCCGATGAATGCGAGGTTTTTAGCCCCTCCACCCTTGCGGGGGACTCGTGAGAGCTGCTGGCAGAGGCTGGGGCTTGCAGAGCGCGAAGCGAGGGGGGTAACGCGGAGTGCCTCCCAGTGGGAAAATTCTGTTTTATGAGTAAGGTTTCGGCACTACTCAGAGGCCATGAGCTATGGGAAAAATCCCCATGGCCCATAGCTCATGGCCTGACCACGTAACTCCTCAGGCTGGCTGCGGCGCAGCTTCCCGGCTGACCGCAGCCGTGACACCCGACACGGCGATGACCGCCATTCCTAGCAAGCTGAGCGGCACGGGTACCTGCCGGAAGACCAGAAAACCGTACAGGCCAGCAAAAATCAGTTGCAGATAGGTCATCGGGGCCAGCAGCGACGCGGGCACGCTGCGGTAAGCCAGCGTCATGCATAATAGGTGCCCCAGTCCGCTGATGACACCCAGCAGTAGCATCAGCCCAGCGGCGGCCCAGGTCAGGTGTTCGCCGTGCAGCGGCGCGAAAGGCAGCGCCAGCAGAAAGACCCCCGCGCCGACCACCGCCGAGTGGTACAGCAGGTGCAGCGGGTGTTCACTGTTCAGCACCCGTGAAAGCAGCTGGTAGCAGACGTTGCAGGAAGCGGCCAGCAGAGCAAAAAACACACCGAGGGCGTCCAGGCTGCCCCCAGGTCTGGCAATCAGCAGCACGCCCAGAAACCCCGCCACCACCGCGACTTTGCGGGCGGTGGTCAGTTTCTCGCCCAGCAGCGGCCCCGACAGCACCGACACGGCGATGGGAGCCAGAAACGCAATCGAAGTCGCCTCGGCCAGTGGCAGGCGCCTGAGTGCAAAGCCCATCAGCAACGTGACCAGCGCCAGACTCAGCGACCGCAAAACCGTCAGGCCCCGGCGCACCGTTCGCAAATATATCCGGCGCGGGCGGGGAATCATGGTCGCCATGATCAGCATCAGGGCGCTGTAACGCACGGCGGCGACCAGCAGTACCGGATGGTCGTGCGTCAGCAGCTTGGTGGTGCCGTCCACACAGGCAAAGAACATCAGTGCACCCAGATACAGCAAAATGCCGCGCACCGTGGAGGTACGGGCAGTAGCGGGGGCGGGAGGGGCAGTCATCAGTCAGTAGGAGCAGTCGGGTCGAAAGAGTGGCTCTAGTGGACGGTCAACCGATTGGTGCGGGGCTGGTGTTGACCCTCGCCCCGTTGCCGGGGAGGGCCTTGCGAAGCAAGGGGAGGGGGGTAAGTGGGCGAGGCTTCCCCACATTTAACGCTTGACGCTCCACTAGACCACCAGAGAGCGGCGGTGCCGAACAGGACCAGACAACGACGGGTGCCGGGCGCAGTCACAGAGCCTATACCTGTACGCAGTGGCCTATGCTGGGAAAACCATTCAGGAGCACTCAGCCGCCCACTTCACTTTGTAGCACTTATTCCCCAGGAGGTCCCTCATGCGAACTATGCCCCTTGGCCCCAGCCCACTCCAGGTTCCCGTCGTCGCCGTCGGCTGTATGCGGATCAACTCGCTCGACAAGGCGCAGGCCGAACGCTTTGTGCAGACCGCCCTTGACAAGGGAGCTAATTTCTTCGACCACGCCGACATTTATGGCGAAGGAAAGTGCGAGGAAATTTTTGCCGACGCCGTGTACATGAGTAGCAGCGTGCGCGAAAAGCTGATTCTGCAATCGAAATGTGGGATCCGGAAGGGCAGCTTCGACTTTTCCAGGGAACACATCCTGGCCTCGGTAGACGGCATCCTGAAGCGGCTGAGGACCGATTACCTCGACGTGCTGCTGCTGCACCGCCCCGACGCGCTGGTCGAACCGCAGGAAGTCGCGGCGGCCTTCGACGAACTGGAACAGAGCGGCAAGGTGCGGCACTTCGGCGTGTCCAATCAGCACCCGCGCCAGATCGAACTGCTGAAAAAGGACGTGCGCCAGCCGCTGGTCGCCAACCAGTTGCAGCTCAGCATCACCAACGCCAGCATGATCACCAGCGGCCTGAACGTGAACATGGAGAACGAATCGGCGGTGGACCGCGACGGCGGCGTACTCGATTACTGCCGCCTGCACGACATTACCATTCAGCCGTGGTCGCCCTTTCAGTACGGCTTTTTCGAGGGCGTGTTCTTGGACAACCCCAAATTTCCCGAACTGAACGCCACGATCGACGAGATTGCCGCCAGATACTCGGTCAGCAACACCACCATCGCCATCGCGTGGCTGCTGCGGCATCCGGCGAAGATGCAGCCCGTCACCGGCACCATGAACCTTCAGCGCCTCAAAGACTGCTGCCGGGCCAGCGAGGTGCAGCTGACGCGTGAGGAGTGGTACGCCATCCTGACCTCGGCGGGAAACAAGCTGCCCTGACCCGGCGCAAAAGACGGTGCGCCAGCAGCTCTGGAGCAGTTCGCATAAAAAGGCCACGTTGTTTGTGGCCTTTTTATGCCGAGCGGAGCGAGTGACTTTTCATGAGCAGCTGGAATAATGGAGCCGTTTGGGGTGAGGTTCCACAAATGGCGTAATTATGCAAGCTGCTCTAGAGCCTGCCGCTCCCGGCGAGTATGATCTGATGATGACTGCGCCGCTTTCCTCTGCACCGCTTCAGGTCGCTCCTGTCACTTCCGGCTGCCGATCATTCAGGCACAGGGCGTCCAGAAGCACTTCGGCGCATTTCAGGCGCTTAAGGGGGTCAACCTGAGTGTGCGCCAGGGTGAGGTGGTCGTTATTATCGGGCCGTCGGGAAGTGGCAAAAGTACTTTTATCCGGACCATCAACGCCCTCGACCCGCACGACGCGGGCAGCATCATCGTGGACGGAATTCCGCTTGATGGCAAAGGCAACCTCGACGCCATCCGGCGCGAAGTAGGCATGGTGTTTCAGTCGTTCAACCTCTTTCCGCACCTGACTGTGCTGGAAAACATTACGCTGGCTCCCATTCAGGTTCGCAAGACCAGCAAGGCCGCTGCCAATCAGCGCGGCCTAGAACTGCTGCGGCGCGTGGGGATCGAGGAGCAGGCGCACAAGTACCCGGCCCAGCTGTCGGGCGGGCAACAGCAGCGGGTGGCCATTGCCCGCGCCCTGGCTATGGATCCCAAAATCATGCTGTTCGACGAGCCGACCAGTGCCCTTGACCCCGAAATGATCAAAGAAGTGCTGGACGTGATGAAGGAACTGGCCCGCAGCGGCATGACCATGCTGGTGGTCACGCACGAGATGGGCTTTGCGCGGGAAGTGGCCGACCGGATTCTGTTCTTCGATCAGGGCAACATCGTCGAGGACACCACCCCCGAGGCGTTCTACCAGAACCCCAAACACGAACGCGCTCAGCAGTTCCTCAGCAAGATTCTGGATCACTAAAGTGGGCCGCTCCCTCTCGCCCGCGTTCTGGCGCGGGTTTCGCGACTTCGCCCCCCTGATTCCGGGCGTGATTCCGTTTAGCATGGTCGCGGGCATCGCTGCCGTAAAGGTCGGGTTCACGCCGGGACAGTCCATCGCCTTTTCCCTGATCGGGTACGCGGGTTCGGCGCAGCTGGTCGCCTCGCAGATGTTCGCTAGCCACGCGCCGACGCTGCTGATCGTGCTTAGTACCTTGATCGTCAACTTGCGCTTTGCGATGTACTCGGCCTCGATTTTGCCACTGTTCGGCGGCGTTTCGCTGGCCCGGCGCTGGCCGCTGGCGTACGGTCTGACCGATCAATCCTACGCGGTCACAATGGGACGGCCTGAAAGCGAGACTGACCCCGTGAGCTACTACGCCGGGTCCTCGGCGCTGATGTGGCTGGTCTGGCAAAGTGGCACCGCAATCGGGGCGCTGCTGGGGGCCAGTATTCCGGCCAGCTGGCCGCTGGATTTTGCCGTGCCGCTCAGTTTTGTGGCGCTGCTGCTGCCCGTGCTCAGAACCCGCCCGCAACTGTTCGTAGCTGCGGTTTCGGCGCTGGTGGCGATCCTGGCGCACGGTCTCCCCTTCCGGCTCAACCTGATCGTGGGGGCGGCCTGCGGCATCGTGGCCGGGCTGCTCGTGCAGCGGCAACAGGAGAAGAAAACATGAAAATCTGGCTGGTGATCGTGGGCGTGGGCCTCGTCAGTCTGTTTTTGCGCTCGTCGTCGCTGGTGCTGCTGCGTAACCGCAAGCTGCCTGAAAGCGTGACCTCCTCGCTGGGACTGGTGCCCGCCGCAGTGCTGTCGGCCTTGGTCGCCCCGGAACTGCTGTTCCATAATGGACAATTCCAGCCGTTCGGGCCGCGCCTGGTCGCCGGAATCGTGGCTGGACTGGTCGCGTGGAAAACCAGAAACGTGCTCTGGACGTTGGTGGTGGGGCTGGGACTGCTGTTCGTGGCGCAGGCCATAGGGTGGAACTGACACAGTGTGGAACTGACACGGTGTGCAATCGACACAGTGGCCGCGTATCCACTGGCCAGAAATTTGTCTCATACATCCTGGCGTGGGGCCTGACTTGCGGCCTTGTTTTCGCTTTTCAGTCTGGGAGTCGCTGGCCCATCTGACGGCGCATTTAAGGATATTCAGGCTCAGCACTTACACCTTATTTATGGGTCTCCGGAAAAGGATGTGTTTGTGAACCTAATTTGAATCAGGCCGCTCGCGTGTTTCCAGCCACGCAAGCACAGAATCAATCTCGGTTCCGTACACGTTGAAAGTGGCATCCTCCAACTCCTCATAAAGAGATAAGTCGCCCAGAAAGAACTCCCGCCCGTCAGCGGTCAAGCCCTTGTCCAGCAACTCTCGAATCTCCGGTTTTAGTTTGTGCTTCACGGGTTTGCGTTTGAACTCCTGACCAAATAGAACTCTGGCCCTCAGCACCTCGAATGAATAACCACGTCCCGCACGGTCAATTTCACGAATCAGACGATTCATGGATTCTGTGTAGGCGTTGGTGAACCGCTCCGCATAGCGGAAATAGGCGAACACCTCATCCTCCCAGTTGGTCATTGCCTGCACTAATTCAAACCAGTTGCCGCCCTTCTGTTGCTCCTTCTTCGGACAGAGTTCTAGCCAGTTGGCCCAGCGACGCCTAGCGTCGCTCTCCGAACTGGCGTTGTCGTGGATGTCGTAGAAAAGTTCCTTCAGTTCGTAGGCATCTCGCAGTTCTGGGGAAGCCTTCAAAATGCGCTCCAGTTCGGTCATATCGTCAAGCGCCCCCAGGTCACGGCGGCGTTTCAGCAGGTACTTTCGGTCAAACCTGAGTTGGCGATTCTCCGCTTTGGTGCGACCCGCCCGCAT
>JAGLBK010000144.1 GCA_018260275.1 Deinococcus sp. | reverse complement strand
CCTTGTGGGAGAGGGAGGGAGCCGCAAAGCGGCGGAAGGGTGAGGGGGCGTGTGACCAGCGCGGAATGTATCCGAATTAATTTAAACCCGTATCAGTTCTGAGCGCTGGGGTTGGCCGGGAAGTTGAAGGCGCTGAGGGTCACCGTGACTTCGCGGGACTGTCTGCCGTTTTGCACAGTCAATTTGACGCTGTCGCCCAGGCGTTTGCTGATGATGGCACGTTGCAGGTCGTCTCCCGTGGCGATGCTCTGTCCGTCGATGGCAGTAATGATGTCGCCGTTGGTGCTGATTCCGCCCGTTTGCCCCGTCGCCGGGTTGGTGTCCTGAATGGCGTTGTTGTTGCCGCCCCTGAGCTGCGCCGCCGCTGCCGGGCTGTTCGGAAAGACATTCTGGAGCAGTGCCCCACTGGCCGGGAGATTGTACTTCTGGCGTATCTCGGGACTCAACCCGCTGAGATCGGTAAACTGCACGCCCAGCGAAGGAGTCTTGAGCACCTGCCCGTTGCCTGCTTGAAGCTGCGGCAACAGCTTCTTGACCGTGTTGATCGGAATGGCAAAGCCGACCCCGGCGCTCTGGCCGATGCCCCCGGTCAGAATCTGGGTGTTGACCCCGATGACCTGCCCGGCGCTGTCGAGCAGGGGCCCCCCCGAGTTGCCGGGGTTGATGGCGGCGTCGGTCTGAATGACGCTCTGCTGAATTTCCTTGGTGCCCACCGCGACCTTGCGTTCCAGGCTGCTGATGATGCCTTCGGACACGCTGAAATCCAGGTCGAAGGGGGCGCCCATCGCTACGGCCTTGAGGCCCACGTCCAGTTTGTCGCTGTCGCCCAGCGGCATCGGCTGAATCCTGTCGCTGCTCAGCCCGTCGGCCCGAATGAGGGCCAGATCGAAGTCAGGGGCGCGGGCCACGACTTTGGCCTTATAGGTCTGCTTGCTGCCGTGCAGCCGGATGGTGATGGTATCGGCACCCTCGACCACGTGGTTGTTGGTGATGATGTCGCCCTGTGCATCGACAAAAAAGCCGCTGCCGGTGCCGCGTGCCGTTTCGCCAGGGCCGCTACTACTGCCGTCATCGGGGAGGTTGAACTGCTGCCCGAACTGATCCTGAAGCCGTTGGCGCAGCTGGGCCTGCGGGGTGGCCGTACTCTTTTCGGTCACGCTGATGTACACCAGACCGTTTTGCCGGGCCTTGACCAGCTGCACGGTATTGGCCTCCGATTCGGTTCTGGCGCGGCCATTGTCCAGCGTGGGAATCAGGGCTGTTGCTCCTGTTTGTGTCTGGGCGGCGGGCAGGGCTGGTGCTAAAGCTGGGGCTGCCGGGGTCACGACCGCTGCACTCTGCTGCGCGGCACTCCGTTCGTTCAGGCCATACCCCAGAAAACTGCCCAGGGCCAGAGCGCCTGTCAGAGCCAGCATGGAGAGGTTCTTTTTCATGGTCTTATGTTGGCGCACCCAGGTTACGCCAGGGTTAAAAGCGGACCAACCCATCTGGGGGAAAAGCCGCCCAATGACAAAACCCAGGCCACTTTCATGGTCCTGGGTCTGTTCATTTCAGCTGCCAAACAATCTAAGGGTTACTTTTTGCGTTTGGTAGACGGTTTTTTGGCCGGGCCGGGGCCAGCAGTGGTGCGCTCTTTGGCGTCGCGCATAAACGAGCGCAACTTGGCCTCGAACTGGGGGCTTTGCCGTCCGATAGCGCGGGGACGCGGGACTTCTTCCGGCTCTTCAAGCAGTTCCTTGATCGAGAGGTCGAGGCGGCCACGTTCGTCGCGTCCCAGCACCTTCACTTCCACGGTATCGCCCTCATGGACGTGATCATGGATGTTCCGGACAAACGAGTGGGCGATCTGCGAGATATGCACCAGTCCCGTTTCGCCGTTCTCGAACTGTATGAATGCGCCGAAATCTGTGACGCGGGTGATGCGGCCCTCCGCTACTGCACCGGAATCAAGCTGCAAAGGTCTTCTCCTTCAAAGGCATGAGGCATAGCTTACACCATAACTGGGGCCGTGCGCATAACTCTCATTAACCTTCAGGTCATAGATGCCCCCGGCAGAAGTTCACAGACGGGTTTTTTCTACTGCCGGGCTTTAGGCACTGAGGGCCAGATCGAGGCCCAGAAAGCGCCATAACGCCCGGCGCGGAATACGCAGCCCGCTCGGGTGTTCGACGGCGTGCAGGCGACCATCTTTGATCCAGCGGCGCACAGTGCGTTCGTGCGTGCTGGTGAAGGCGGCGACTTCGCTGACTTTAAGCAGCTTGGGCAGGTTTTGAAACTGGCCGTCTAATGTCATTACAGACCCCCAAAAAGCACACGGGGCCACCAGTCGGCAGCCCCATACAGGATTTCAAGTTTTGCAACAGCGGCTGAGCGAAGGCGCACCACATCCACACCGCTCGGGGGTGTGTCGGAGGCAGGGCAGGTCATTCGCTTCAACTTGCTGGAAATGTAGCATGCGAACTTTCAGCCCAGCGTCAGACGTTTAGAGCGGAAGTTCATGCTCGGGGGGGAGAGCATCAGGAGGCCTTTTGATCCTGGGCCGGGCTAAATTGAAAGGATATGGGTTTTTTGACGCAAGTTTCCGGCACTCTGATCAACGTCGTGGCTGTCTTACTCGGTACGGTGCTGGGCCTGACTTTCGGCAGCCGCTTGCCCGAGCGCACCCAGCGCAGCCTGCTGCAAACCCTGAGTCTAGTGACCCTGTTTATTGCCCTGGATATGGCGGGCAGCCTGAACAAGGTCAGCGGCGGGCACATTCCGGGGGTCATTCTGGCGCTGCTGAGTCTGGCGCTGGGCGTGGTGGTCGGTGAGGCGCTGGGCATCGAGGAGGGTTTGACTCGCCTGGGCGACCAGCTCAAGCGCCGCTTCAAGGGGGGCGGGCTGTTTACCGAGGGCTTTGTGGCCGCCAGTCTGCTGTTCTGCATCGGGCCAATGACCGTGATCGGGGGGATTCAGAACGGTCTGACGGGCAATTCCTCGACCTACGTGCTCAAAAGTACGCTCGACGGCATCGCGGCGCTGGCGTTGGCCGGGGCTTACGGCATCGGCGTGGGCTTCAGCGCAGTCAGCGTGCTGATTATCCAGGGCGGCATCAGCCTGCTGGCCGGAGTCTTCGCGGCCAGGCTGCTGGGTGGGGCCGACCCGAGCATCCTGAAGACCAATCCTTACGTGCTGCTGCTCACCGGGGCGGGCGGCATGATGATTGTGGGGATCAGCTGGAACCTGATGCTAGCAGGCCTGGGCATGGACGATAAACGGGTGCGCGTGGGCAGCATGCTTCCGGCGCTGTTTATCGCTCCGCTGGCGCTGTGGCTGGCGACCCGGCTGGGGTAGGTTCTGCTGCGGGCCAGCCGTGGCTGCGGCGTGTGAACAGCAGATAAAGCAGCGTGACCCAGATCAGGCTGGAGAGTTGCCCGGCGAGTACGTCCGACGGGAAATGCACGCCCAGATAATTACGGCACACCCCGATAACGCTGGCCCAGCCCAGCCCCAGCAGCGCGGCGTACCAGCGGTAAGGGGTACGCCAGAAAATGTAGACCAGTGCGATACCGAAGGCGGCGTTGGTCATGGCATGCCCGCTGGGAAAGCTGAAGCCGGGGTCGGGGGCCACCGCCTGGAGCGGACTGGGTCGGGGCCGTTGAACAATGGCCTTGGCCGCCAGATTGAGCGCCAGTGAGCCGCTGAAGCTGAGGCCCAGGAACCACGCCTGCATCTTCCAGCGCCTGACCCAGAGGGCGAGCATGATGAGCACGGTGGTGAGTGGCAAAAAGGCCAGATTGCCCAGCAAAGACAGGTTCAGCGCCAGTGAATTGAGCGTGGGCGTGCGGCGCTGCCTGTACCAGTCCAGAATGGTCTGATCCCAGGCTGGAGCCTGTCCGTGGGCCGTGGCACTCAGTACGGTCAGTGTGAGCCAGACCAGCAGGATCAGGGGCGCGAGTATACCTAGCAGCACCAGCGCCAATCTCTGCCCGCGTGCATTGGAATCGGTACGGTTTGGCGGCGTCGGCTCAGACATCCGGCTATTACACCTCAAAAAGATGTGGGCTGGAGCGCAATGGGTGAGGGAGCAACTTCATTTGCAGAAAGCAAAAGAGACGGAGTTTCCCCCGCCTCAAAGCTCAAGTGAGTGCCTGAACGGCCTGCTTCCAGTTCAGAGGCGTCCGGGGGCAAATTCGCCCTTGCGCTCCTCGGCGCCCATTCCGGCGACGACCATGTTGATGATCCGCAGCCAGGCCCGCGCCGAGGCTTCCACGATGTCGGTGGCGACGCCGCTGCCGCTGAGGACTTTTTCGCCGTAGCGGGCGGTCAGGTTCACTTCACCCAGGGCGTCGTCGCCTTTGGTGACCGACTGGATACGGTAGGTGGCGAGTTCCGGAGAAATCCCGGTGATCTTGCTCATCGCCTGGAACGCCGCTTCGACCGGGCCGTCGCCGTGGGCGGTCGCGTCGACGGGGCCGTCGGGGGTTTGCAGGCGCACAAAGGCCACCGGGGTCATGTTCATGCCGCTGGTGATCTGAAAGCCTTCGAGTGTGAAGGTCTGGGGCACGTCGGTGCGGGCTTCGACCAAGGCACGCAGGTCGTCGGCGTAGATCTGGCCCTTGCGGTCGGCCAGGTCCTTGAAGCGCCCGAACAGGTACTGCACCTTGTCGTCGGGCATGTCCTCGTAGCCCAGGTCCGTCAGCGCCTTGCGGAAGGCGGCGCGGCCCGAGTGCTTGCCCATCACCAGCACGGCGGCCTCGCGGCCCACCAGTTCGGCGTTCATGATCTCGTAGGTTTCGCGGGCCTTCAGCACTCCGTCCTGGTGAATGCCGGACTCGTGCGCAAAGGCGTTATCGCCCACCACGGCCTTGTTGGGCTGCACTGGCATTCCGCTCAGGCGCGAGATCAGGCGGCTGGCGCGGTAGATTTCACGGGTGCGGATTCCGGTTTCAAAGCCGTAGAAGTCCTTGCGGGTGTGAAACGCCATCACGATTTCTTCCAGACTGGCGTTTCCGGCCCGCTCCCCGATGCCGTTGATGGTGCATTCGACCTGCCGTGCGCCGCCTTCGACCGCGGCGATCGAGTTGGCGACCGCCATGCCCAGGTCGTCGTGACAGTGGCTCGACAGGATGATGTGGGCGGGCAGCTGCTCTTTCAGGAAGGCGAAAAGCTTCCGCATTTCCTCGGGGGTGGTGTAGCCCACCGTGTCGGGCACATTGAGGGTGGTCGCCCCGGCTTCCACCGCCGCCTTGAAAATGCGGGCCAGGAAGTCCCAGTCGCTGCGGGTGGCGTCCTCGGCGCTGAATTCCACGTCGTCTACAAAGCTGCGGGCCAGTTTGACGGCCATCACGGCCCGCTCGACCACGGCGTCGGGTTCCAGATTCAGCTTTTTAGCCATGTGAATGGGGCTGGTGGCAATGAAGGTGTGAATGCGGGGCTTTTCGGCGGCCTCGACCCCTTTGGCGGCGGCCTCGATATCGGCCTTGTTGGCGCGGGCCAGTCCGGCGATGACCGGGCCACGCACCTCGCGGGCAATGCGGCTGACGCCTTCCAGGTCACCGGGGCTGGCAATCGGGAACCCGGCCTCGATCACGTCCACGCCCAGACGGGAGAGCGTGTGGGCAATTTCCAGTTTTTGGGAGTGGTTCAGGGCAACGCCCGGCGACTGTTCGCCGTCACGCAGGGTCGTGTCGAAAATGCGGATGCGCTCGGTGCTCTGGCTCTGGCTGTTCTGGTTCTGAGCGGGCTGGTTCGCGGCGGGCTGGGTCATGTTCGGCTCCTTGATGGTGCAGGTCGTAGGGCTGGAAAACAGAAAAGAAGCGGCAAAGAAAAACCCCGAAGGCGTTGATTCCTCCGGGGGGATGAGCTACTGGCCTGGGTCGCCGTTCACTCCACCGGAGGAAGGCTAAGAAGAAGCAAGCCGAAACTTTGCATGTGCAGAGTGTAGGGGTAGCGGGGGGCAGTTGGCAAGGGGGTAAGGGGTGCATCCCAGAAATGCGCGATTGTATGAGTGAACAGGAGATTCATCTCAAGTTTGCCCGGTGACTCCCTCTGCTTCGGAGCTTTTCAAGTCTGCCGGGCAGCTCACCTCTTGCTCCGCAAGGCCCTCGCTGCTGCGCAGCTTTGCAAGTCCCACCAGGCTAGAGGGTCGGAAAAAACTTGATTACAAGGCGTTAATTTCCCTCTACCCCTGTGGGAGAGGCAGGGAGGAGCGACGCGACGGAAGGGTGAGGGGGCGTGTGACCAACGGCTTTTCTAACACCCCGTCGCACCTCCGTCTGCGTGCTTTGGCGTCGGCCTGTTTGCCCCGCTCCTAAAACTCCGCTTCCACCTTGCTGGGCAGCTTCGTGTAGATTCCGGCGTCGCTCGGGTTGCTCGCAGCCCGCAGCTGCTGGACGGTTCCGGCGTCGGTTTCATCGGTCACGTGGTCGAATTCCGGCCCGTTCAGGACCGTTTCGCGCACAGACATGTCGTGTGACACGGCCCAGTGAACCAGTTCGGCCAGCGCCGTCTGCCCCGCCTCGCCAAAATGGGGGCCGAACGCGGCGGCGCTCAGCTGGGCCGTGGCCTGCGTTCCTTGACCGGTCATGAACAGGGCGGCGTAGCGGGCGCGTTCGCGCTGGCCCTGGCGGTCAGTCAGCAAGATCAATTGCGAGTGCTGCGGCGAAACCCCGTTCATCACGGCCTGCAAGGTTTCAAGCGGCGCACCGGAAAGGCCCAGAGGTTCGGGGATTTGCATAGGCTCCAGCATAGTGCAGGTCTAGCGCAACTTGCATAAAAAGGGCACGTTGTTTGTGGCTTTTTATGCCGAGCGGGCGGGCAGGCCCCTTCATGGGTGCCGTTTTGC